>DFBP01000094.1:11605-20444 GCA_002366685.1 Rhodobacterales bacterium UBA3077
TCAAAGCCGGGCTCTTGGCCGACCCAAACGCCGTTATCCACTTCGGCCATTACCGTGCAACCGACCGAGCAGTTACAGCAAACCGATTTCACTGAATCTACCGCGCCATTTACCGCGTCAGCGGTTTGTGCCTGAGCGACAGTGCCACCTGTGGCACCAATGGCAGCCATGCCACCAATGGCAAGGCCGGAACCGCGCAAGAAGCTACGGCGATCTACCGATGTCTCCGCGATGTTTGACAAGAGGCTTGTCCGCTGGGGGCGTCTCGCAACCCCGTTGGTTTTTTTCCTCAGCATTTCATTCTCCCTGATTTTGGGGTTTCAGATATTCGCTTCCAGCCGGCGGGCGTCTCGCAACCATTGGCCTTCCTCAAAAAATCCCCTTAAAATTTCGCGCTTTCAAAATAAGCGTCGGTGTGCGGCGTGTCGCGCAACCCGCTGCCCGCTTCCTCTAGCGGAGCCGCTTGTGCAGCCGTGCCGCTCAAGGCCGTAGCAGCCGCAGCTGCCGGTGCCGAAACGGCAGCAAGCTTGAGAAAGTTGCGACGGCTGTTTTCAGCGCCTTCTTCCTTCTTACCCATCTGGTTTCCTTCCTGTTATGGCCCTCTCGGGCCGGTTTTGCGGTCTAGCCCGCATCCATTCGAAACGCTTCGCGCTCGATTTCCATAAAAGCCTTGCCGGCGCTGCCCACGGGGGCATAAAACACCGAAGATTTTGCGGCTTCCAAATCTGAAAAGAAGTGCTCGGCCCAAGAGCCGATATGCTTGTTGAAAAACGCAGCCTGCGCTTCAAGCGAGACAACCTCGCCAAAACGCCCGGTGATCATCCCGGCCATCATTTCCAGCAGGCTGGCGATGTTATCCTCGGGTTCAAACACGTTTGGCGCGCGGGTAATACGGGCGGCTGTCATATCTTTGCGCAGCATGGCCAGCGGCTTTTCATTCAAAAATCCGGTCAAGTAAAAGCTTGTATAGGGCAGCAATTCACCGCGACCGAGGCCGATGAACAAAGCCGTGAACTCGCTCTCGGCCGCTTTGGCTCTGGTGACCCTCGCCACCCGCGCCATTGCGTTGATCGCTTCGCCCAAAGCCCCGTCATCGCCACTCAGCGCCGCCGTCTTTTCCAGTGTTTCTTTACTTGGAGGCCGCGCCAGAAGCAGGCCGAGGAAATTATACATATCGGCCCGTAGCCGATCTTCCTCTGCAATTTCGATATTTGATGCTGTTGCGCTCATACTAGTTCCGTTCCCGTGGTTGCGGGCGTGTTGCCCTCCACAAATTCAAATCTCATCCGGCGCCGTGGGGCAAGTGGCGGGTGCTCAGCGTCGGCGTTATCAACCAGTTGCGGAAGGGGTGCGGGCTCTATCGCCAACCCTTCCGGCTCGCCCTCCTCATCTGGTTCGACAGCCTTAACCGGCTCCTCAAACACCTCCTCTTCGCGCAGCATGCCTTTGCCAACCTGATAAAGGGTTTTGATCGCGCCAATCGGGTCGCCCTTGCCGGTAAAATCCTCACCATAGTCAACCAGAGAGTCCACGTTTGCCAGCACGGGGTCGGTCAGCCACAACCTGCGTAACGCGCGACTGCGTAACGCACCGGGTACGGTAGATTTCATAAACGCGCTAAAATCATCACCCGCTTTCATATCCTCCGGTTTTGGCAAGCCCAACTCTGCGAGAACTTCTTCTTCAGGCTTCTCTGCCAGGGCGGCATGGCCTTCGGCGACGGCAGCTTCGCCTTGAGCGCGTTCCAGCGCGTCAGCCTCGGCCTGCACGGCGGCTTTACGATTTGCCCAAGCGCTCAATGAACCGTCTCCGCTTTATTGCGGGGGGCGCGGTATACATCTGTCATCTGACTGATGCGCGCATCGCCCACACCATTTTCAACAAGGTCGGTGCGTTTTTTGTCGCGCCTGCGCTTCACAAAACGCTCTTCTGTATGGTGTTGCTCAATCCAGTCATGGATTAACGCCATAAGGGCCGGCGGCATTGGTACAAGCTCGACGATATCTTCGCCATTATCCGCATAATCCTGCCCTTCATAAGGAGAAGCCGTGGCCAGCACGACCTCAAGCGGGTTCTCGGCGCTAGGTGTTTCGCGCATTACCACATAAATCGAGGGTATTTTGGTGGAAAGCTCGGTCAAGTAAGCCTCGGTATCGGTCCGCCACAGCTCAAGCGGCACAGTCACCGCGTGGTATTCCACCACTTCGCCATCGCGCCGCAACTCCCGCCAATTCGCTGGAGCAGCACCGGGCAGAACAGCAACAGCCTTCCAAACCCAACGCATCCAGCGGGTCACGCCCGGAGATTTCCGGAGCACAATGCCGAGTGGGAGGGAAAGACTTTTTTTCTGCATTTATCCATTCCGGTTTCAAGCGCGTATAGCTCCGCCATAGCGTTCAACTCCGAGAATGAATGAGGAGTCGGATTTCTCCTAACAGAAAGTTGGAAAAATCTACTATCAGCGCCGCAAATGGACATTTCGTCCACACTAATTGCGGCCTCTCTTCCGCATGGGACAATTTGTCCACCCTCCCCCGATATTCGGGCGCGTTTTTCACGCGAATCTACGGGCCAAAAACGAATCACCTTGCTCAAATTGCCTCGAGTAATTTTTCATCAAAAAAGCTTTACTCCCTGACATTTTCCGGCCTAAGTGAGCGAAAGAAATCATGTGGATTTGCTGGATTTTAGGAGGCGAAATTGCCTAACACATTGATATTATGCGATTGTTGCGGCAGTCAAGCAGTCGACGGCAAAGCGCTTGCTGAAGGTTCCGGCTTGGCTTGCTCACGGGTTCACACATCCCTATGCACGACAGAGTTGGGCGATGCTGCGGCGTTCCTCCAAAAGGGCGAGGCGGTCATCGCCTGCCTTCAGGAACGGCAGGTCTTCGAGGAACTGGCTGATGAATTAGCAGTGGAAATGCCCGATTTTGTCGACCTGCGCGACCGCGCCGGATGGTCTGACGAAGGTGGAAAATCTGCGGCCAAGATGGCGGCATTGGTGGCGGATTCACAGCTTCCTACGCCTTCCGTCAAAATGCTGGATATCCAGTCCGATGGCCAGTGCCTGATCCTTGGTCCTGCCGATGTCGCACTGGACGCCGCAAGCCAACTTTCCGAGGTGCTTAATATCACCGTATTGCTGGAAAATGCGGCGGATATTCCGGTCAACCGGAATTATGATGTTGTGCTTGGCAAGCTGCGCTCCGCGCAGGGCGCGTTCGGAAACTTCGAGGTGAAAATCGATGCCCTGCAGCTCATCGAGCCCGGTGGGCGGGGCGATGTGCGCTTTACGCCGCCGCGCGATGGCGGGCAATCAAATTGTGACATTCTCCTGGATTTGCGCGGCGAAGGGGCACTGTTTGGCCACAAGCGTGACGGCTATTTGCGGGCAGACCCGCGCAATCCCAAAGCAACAGCCAAGGCTGTGTTCGAGGCCGGGCAAATGCTGGGTGTTTTTGAAAAACCGTTTTATGTCTCGGTTGATCCGAGCATTTGCGCCCACTCCCGCGCCAGCATTCCCGGCTGCTCCAACTGTATCAATGCCTGCCAAACAGGGGCGATTTCACCTGATGGTGACCACGTGAAGATCGACCCGACCGTATGTGCCGGCTGCGGCGGCTGCGCCTCGACCTGCCCGAGCGGGGCAATTTCCTATGACGCGCCAAGTTTTGGGCACTTGTTGCGGCGCATCGAAACTATAGCAAGAACCTATCGCGAAGCGGGAGGTAAATCTCCGCGCCTTCTGGTGCATGATGCAGAGTTTGGCAGCGAAATGATCTCCCTTGAGGCCCGTTTCGGGCGTGGCTTACCCGCCGATGTGATCCCGCTTGAGATCGAGAGCCTCACCCGCTTTGGCCATGCCGAAATGCTGGCCGCATTAGGGTGCGGGTTTGCGGCGGTTGACATTCTGCTCGCCCCGGATTCAGAGCGTGAGACGCTATCAGCGGCGCTGGAACTGGCGCAAGCTATCAGCGGTGGCGCGGCGCTTCGCCTGCTAGATGTTGCCGACCCTTCTGCCCTTAGCGAAGCGCTCTACGGTCAAAATGTTGCCAAGCCTGTTGCGCCAATCCTCCCTATCGGAAACCGCCGTCAGGTCACCCGCCTTGCAGCCAAAGCGATGCATGGCTCATCTGAAGCGCCGCTCCCGCTACCGGTTGGCGCCCCCTATGGGGCGGTCGTGGTTGATCAATCCGCCTGCACGCTTTGCCTTTCTTGTGTGTCGCTCTGCCCGTCAGGTGCGCTGCTCGATAACCCCGACAGCCCGCAATTGCGTTTTCAAGAAGACGCCTGCCTGCAATGCGGGCTTTGCACCCGCGCCTGCCCCGAGGGCGCGATTACCCTCCGGCCCCAGCTAGACCTCTCCGACAACGCGCTTTCCCAGCGGGTCTTGCATGAGGAAGAGCCTTTTGCCTGCATCTCCTGCGGGTCGCAATTCGGGGTAAAATCCTCGATCGAGCGGATTATTGAAAAATTGTCAGGCAAACACTCAATGTTTATTAATTCAGACAATGCCAAGCTCATTCAAATGTGTGACAAATGCCGGATCGAAGCGCAATTCAACAAGGATTCCAATCCGTTCCAGAGCGCGCCGCGCCCCAAAACCCGCACAACCGATGATTACCTCTAGTGGCGGGATCATTGATGAATAATCAGCGGCGCACCGAGGTCAGCAGGTTGCAGCGTGTTGACAAAGCTCAGGATATCCTCGAGCTGGTCTTGTGTGAGCCGCAACGGGTGGTTTGCCGGCGGTCGGGATGGCGAAAACGGGGCGGTTATATCCTCGACCTGCGTCATCGACGGGTGCGGAATGCGCACATAGAAGGTCGAAAACCGCTCGTGCCAGTCAGGCAATCCGCGCAGCAGGCTGAAAGACGGTGTCGAGCCAATCCCATTCATCCGGTTGTTTTGGCCAATCACATGGCAGCGCCCGCAATTGGCAAAGGAAAATGCCTCTCCCCGTGCGGGGTCGCCTTCAAAAACAAGCTCGGGTTCGGCGGATTGTTTCGGCTCGATGGTAGTGAATACCTGTTCGCCTTCAATAGAAAATTGCTCGATCGTTCGTTGGCCGACATCGGAAAAGAGCCAGTCGACAAAGCGTTGCGCATGCCGTTGGCGCTCGGAACCGCCGCCCTCAAACCGGACGTAAAAGACCTCTTCCAGCCCCTCCATAATCGGCTCCCCGCTTTGGGTGGAAAACACGACTTCACCGCGGTTGGCCTGCCTGCCAACCCGGATGCCTGTTTTCAGCGAAAACCGTGGCAGCAAGAAGTTCAGAAAGCCCGTCTCTTCCAGAAATTCAGGGCTGGAAAGGCCAAACTCACGCTCTTGAGCGGGTACCGCCAAGGGCAGGCAAAGGCCGATGAAAAAAGCTATAAGGGCGGTGCGAAACAAGATGAATTTCCGTTGTTGGGGTGTATGGCCGAATGTAGGGGCGTGGAAATCCCCCTGTCAATCCAGAGAATTTCGAGGAAGACAATATGACTAAACGCGACGAGGTTTTGGCAGCGCTGAAGCAGGTAACGGATTTATCGGGGGCTGATATTGTTAGCGCCGGTATGGTTAAAGCCTTGACGGTGGAGGCAGGAGTTGTGCGCTTTGTGCTGGAGGGGCCTGCCGCGCAGGCGACAGCGCTGGAACCCGTGCGCGCCAAAGCGCAGGCGGCAGCAGAAGCGGTCACGGGTGTTATCAGCGTTTCAGCGGTAATGACAGCGCACAGCGCACCCGCCGCCCCCCCCGACCTTGGCACAAAAAAGGCAGAGCCCAAGGGGCCGCAAAAGATACCCGGAATCAATAAAATCATAGCCATTGCATCAGGCAAAGGCGGTGTTGGAAAGTCGACCCTTTCGGCCAATCTGGCGGTGGCGCTGGCGGCTGAAGGCAAGCGGGTTGGCTTGCTGGACGCGGACGTATTCGGCCCCTCACAACCACGTATGCTCGGGGTTTCGGGCCGACCGGCTTCGCCAGACGGTAAAACCATTTTACCGCTGCGTAATCATGGGGTTACGATGATGTCTATCGGGTTGATGACCAATGATGATGAAGCGGTTGTCTGGCGTGGGCCGATGCTTATCGGGGCGTTACAGCAGATGCTTAAACAAGTGCAATGGGGCGCGCTGGATGTGCTAATTGTCGATTTGCCGCCGGGCACCGGTGACGTACAGATGACTCTCGCACAAAAGGCTGAAGTCGATGGCGCGATCATCGTCAGCACCCCGCAAGATGTCGCATTGATCGATACGCGCAAGGGCATTGATATGTTCAACAAACTCGGCACGCCAATTTTGGGCATGGTCGAGAACATGTCCTACCAAATATGTGAGGAATGCGGGCACAAAGGCCACCCGTTTGGCCACGGCGGCGTGGCAGATGAAGCCGCCAAACTTGGTGTGCCATTGTTGGCCGAATTGCCACTACACCTCGATATTCGGGTTGCATCCGATGGCGGGGCACCTATCGTAGTATCCAAACCGGACACGCCACAAGCGCTGGCGTTTCGTAGCTTGGCGACACGGCTTATTGAGGATGGCATCCTATGACTGAAAACATTTTTGAAGCCCCCCTGCCCGCCAGTTTTCCGCCACTGTTTACCGGTGAAGCGGTCAGCGGCAGCACCGACCCGTTTGCCAAGGCCTGTGCGCAGGCGATGATTGGCTGCGATGCCGGTTTGCTTGTCCACAGCATTACCCCTGACCGTATCCGCGCTGCGATTGTTTTTGCGCCGGAAACCTCGCTGGAGGACTCGATGTCAGCCATGATCGCTTGTGGAGTTGGCTTCCAAAACGCCATGGGCGCGCTGGCCCCACCCGAGGTCGCGGTACATCTGGGCTGGCAGGGAGAGATATATATTAACGGTGGCGAAGCCGGAAGGCTGCGTATGGGCGCATCAGATACCGACCCGAAAGTGGAACCGGACTGGCTGGTGATCGGGCTGGACCTTGACCTGCTCCCGCAAGCCGAGGGTGACACAGGCGAAAGACCGAACCAGACCTCCCTGATGATGGAGGGGTGCGGAGATATATCCCCGATCCGCCTTCTGGAAGCGTGGTCCCGCCATACATTGGTTTGGCTCAACGATATCGAGTCCAGCGGTGCCAGCGCGTTACACGAGCTTTGGCGCGGCCTGGTTACAGATTTGGGGGATGAGGTGTCGCTCCAAGTTGACGGCGATGCTGTGACCGGAACCTTTTTGGGCGCGGATGAACAATTCGGGATGCTTTTAAGAACCGGAGACAATACCCGAGTGATCCCGCTTTCAAGCTGCCTCGAAACAGGAGAAACCTGATGAACCTTGCCCGTGCCATTCATTTTGACGAAAGCGATACACAGGTTTTTCACGCGCCCGCCCGCACTGGCGAATGGGCAATTTCCGGCGGGTTCGAATTTTCCAACTGGGGGGAAGGCGATTTAACCGGCAAAGCAAGGCAGGCTTTTTCCAATGGCTGGCTCGGGCTGGAAACCTTTGGTCGGGTGACCTTTGTTGCCACGACAAAAATCGAGGCAAAAGAATTTGATGCCCTGCTGGAATGTTTGGCCCAACATTTTGTGGATATCTATGGTGCGCCCTCGGTTGAAGCTGCCAGACCGGTAGCGCTGGACGAGCTAAATCACATGGTCGAGCTATGTGAGGGACACGCGCCAAATACATTACTTGCCGTTTCGAGGGAGCTCCGCGAAACCGGTGTTGCCGAAGCCTATAGGGTGATTCAAGCACCTGAAGCCGAGTTGGATATTCTCGCGGTGCACGGGGAGCTGGAATAAAAGCGGCCGATATCGTCTGACTTTATAGAAAAAACGGGCCTTTGCCTATTGTGCCGCAGCATTAAAAATAAACAGGTTCTCACCGTTTATCGTGTAGTCGTTGATCAGCGTCGCTGATTTCTCACTCGTTAACCACGCTTCCAATTCGATCGCCAAATCATTGCGCACATGCGGTTGCCGGACCGGATTAACCGGAATATAGGCATATTGGTTAAAAAGCGCCGGATCACCGGCATAGAGCAGCGCCAGCTCTCCCTTATTGCCAAAATTCAACCAACTTGCACGGTCCGATAGCACATAGGCGTTCATGCCGCTGGCCACGTTCAGAGTCGCCCCCATGCCAGCTCCGGCTGCGCGATACCAATCTGCCTCAAAAACGCGACCTAAAATCTCCGCCTCTGCCCAGAGNNGCATCTCTTTTTTGTGGGTGCCGCTATCGTCTCCACGGCTGACAAACGGCGCCTCAACGGCTTCTATAGCCTGTAAGGCTACGGCTGCGCTGGTTGCGCTGGCAACATTGGCTGGGTCATTTTTCGGCCCGATAAACACAAAATCATTATACATGATCTCACGTCGATGGGTGCCATACCCCGCCGCTAGAAAAGCTTCTTCAGCCGCGCGAGAATGCACGAGGATCGCGTCCACATCACCGGCCTCGCCAAGGCGTAGCGCCTGCCCCGTGCCAACCACAATGAGCTGCACTTCAATATCAAGGTCCGCCATGATTTCAGGCAACAATATTTCTGACAGGCCGGAGTTATAAAAAGATGTGGTCACCGCCATCTTCATGGTTTCCGCTTGGCTGGCGGTGGATAGCAGCATCGCCGCGATTAGAATTTTCGAGTTAAACTTCACTCTACAATATCTCCATTGATAAAGGCCCTTGCCTCGGAGGTAGAAGGTGCTGCAAAAAAGCTGCCCGCATCCGCCCGCTCATGAACCTTTCCGTCCAGCATAAAAATCACGTCATCGGCCAGCCGGCGCACCTGCCCCATATCATGGGATGACATAACAATCCGCGTGCCCTCTTTTTGCGCCAGTTGCAATATCGCCTCAATCTCGCGGGTGGCACTTCC
>DFBP01000094.1:20454-21592 GCA_002366685.1 Rhodobacterales bacterium UBA3077
ATCTCCGGTTTGGTGATCAACGCGCGCGCCAAAGAGAGCTTTTGCTTTTCACCGCCCGAAAGCATCGGCGCCCAGCTTTGCAACAACTCGCCCAGACCAAATCGCCCGGCGCAGGAAAGCGCTCTTTCGCGTGCCTCGGCCTTGCTGGCTCCGCGCAAAATCAGTGGAAAGGCAATGCTGTCAACAACCCGCCTGCGCATCATGATGGGCGACTGGAACACATAGGCCTGATGCTGCCGCGCCTGCGCCTGAGGCACCATCCAGTTGATCTCACCGCCCGAGCAGCGCTGCAAACCGTGCATCAGCCGCAACAGCGTCGTTTTTCCCGCACCGTTCGGTCCGATCACCATTGTGAACCCCTCAGGGGTAAGGCTCAAATCCACCGGCCCTACCAGCCGTTTTCCTCTAAAATGAGCCGTCGCGGCCCGCAAAGTGAGTGGCAAGATCACCATGTGCTCGCCCGTTCGGTTTTTCCCAGACTGTGGATCATCAGGTTGATAACCACTGCCAGCGTGATCAACACCATGCCCAACCCCATCGCAAATGCAAAATTGCCTTTGCCGGTTTCCAGCGCAATCGCTGTTGTCAGCACCCGTGTGGCATGGTCAATATTGCCGCCTACAATAATGATCGCCCCGACCTCGCCAATAGCCCGGCCAAATCCGGCAAGCGTAGCTGTTAGCAGCGCGCGGCGACCATCCCAGATCAACGCCTTTATCCTCTGTCCCCTTGTCGCGTTCATCGAGATCAAGAGGTCGTGGTATTCGGCCCAGAGGTCACGCAGGGTTTGGTGGCTGATTGAGGCGATCAACGGGGTGATGATAATCACCTGTGCAATAATCATTGCGCTCGGGGAAAACAGTAGCCCAAAGCTGCCAAACGGCCCTGCCCTAGAGAGCATCATGTACACAAAAAGCCCCACCACCACGGGTGGCAGCCCCATCAGGGCGTTCAGTAAGGCAATCACGTAGCGGCGAAACTTGAACCGGTTCACCGCCAGCCATGCGCCCATAGGCAACCCGATTACCGATGCAATAACCACAGCCGACACTGTCACCTGAAGCGAAAGAAAAATGATCTCGTAAAGGTCGGGGTCAAAGGTGAGGATTAGCCACCAGGCATCCCAGAAACCTTGGGC
>DFBP01000094.1:21746-21871 GCA_002366685.1 Rhodobacterales bacterium UBA3077
ACCAGCACAGGTATTCCCATGAGGGCCGTTTTAATCACCATTTCCGAGGTTAACCGGCCCGTTGTATAAAGAATTTTGTCCTCCGCGCCGACTTTCTCCGAGAGCATCCAGCCCGCCACCTTATC
>DFBP01000094.1:22000-26825 GCA_002366685.1 Rhodobacterales bacterium UBA3077
AACCCTTCCATCATATCACCAAAAACCGTGCCCACAGCACAGCCCGACGTGCGGGTTTTTTTCTTGAGCTTGTCCTCATAATTGGTCTCGCGCACCGTGCGTACAATCACGGATTCGACTTCGTCATCATAGTCGATGCCGATGATCTCATCCTCGGGCAATAGCATGCCCTGATTGCGCAAATATCCCAGCGCCAGATACTCGGGGTAATCTCCGATCGTCATCGCGGTCACAATTTCCTGCCGGTTCAGGTAAATCGTTAATGGCCGCTCTTCGATCACCGATATTTCTTGCCGGGCGCCGGTATGATCCACCGCTGCCACGGCGCGCGTTAGCTCGCTTGAACTCGGTGAAGGGCCGAGAATATACGCTACAGCATCTTCGTTTTTGGCCACTAGCCCTCTCCCGCAATCAAGCCCCTAAGATTTTGCTAGCGGAATAAAAATGATATGTAAAACATTTTCGAACCAGTCCAAAAACTCACGGGAACCACGGACACTTTGACCCGCGCAGCAACGAAAATCGAGATGAAACTGGTCAAAAAAACCACATAACAACGGCAAGGCCGCCCAAAGTTAAGGTTGGTGACGGAGCGATTCTGGCAAAGCGTTGCAATCATGACCGATCATTTCCCCACCCTTTACCGGCATGCATAGTCTTAATTTGCTAACCTTGGATTCTCGCCGGAAAATAGGTCGCTTCAGGTGTATTTTGCAGCCGCAATTGCGGCTTGCCCTAATGATACCGCTCCATCGTTTGTAGGGAAATGTGAAGGCATCAATGGTGTAAGGTTGTTTTCACTTAAGCGCTCCGAAACCCCGCTGAGCAGCAGGCTGTTTTGAAAAACCCCGCCAGCCAAAACAACCGTATCAACGTCTGTCCGTCGGACTATTTCTGTCGCGACCAAGCTTATGATCCGGATCAATGTGTTATGAAACCGTTTTGCGATTTGTCCGTCTGGCAGGCCCGCTTTCAAATCACCAAGTATTCCCTCCCAGAGAGGTCTCCATTCTATGGTTTCTGCGGGAAGGACGGGGTAAAATCCGCCTTCGCGGCTGTAACCCTCAGCGATATTTTGTAGCTGAATGGCAGCCTGCCCCTCATNNTTGGACCTGATCGAAGCATATTCCGAGCATGGCGGCAACGGCATCAAATAGCCGCCCGGCTGAACTGGACAATGGTGCGTTTACATTCCGGGTAAACATTTGGGTTAACAATTCGGTCGGATATTTTGCCAGTGCAATAAAAAAGGGGAGCGACCCATAGCGGGTTTGCAGGGCTTCCAAGGCATCCGGCCCAAAGGCCACAAGCAAATGGGCCAGACTGTTGCGCCACGGCTGTGTGTTCGCTTTATCGGCACCAAGTAAGGGCACGGGTTTAAATTTCGCAAGGCGTTTGTAACCCCTGAAGTCCGCAAGTAAAAACTCGCCCCCCCAAAAGGTTCCGTCATCGCCATAGCCCAAACCATCTAGCGCCACCCCGAGCACAGGCTTTGCTTCGGGCCCATACCCATGCTCCGCCAGCGCTGCACAAACATGGGCATGATGGTGCTGCACGTTTACAGTTTCCAACCCTTCCCGCTTTGCAATATCTTGCCCAATTCGGGTCGAAAAATACCCGAGGTGCTGATCTGCTGCAATTACCTCCGCGTCAAACCCGTGAATGCGGCGGTAGAGGGCGAGCTTACTGTGAAGGTCGCGTTGTGTTTCCGCATTTCCAAGGTCACCGATGTGCTGGCTCACAATCGCTTGGCCATCGCTCAAAAGGCAAAACGTGTTCTTCAGATCGGCGCCCATCGCCAAAACCGGAGGCCTGCCGTGAAACCCGTCATGCAAACGCAACGGTGTTGGGGCATTGCCCCGCGCGCGGCGGATTACCTGCGGGGCATTGCCAATGACCTGCACAACGCTATCATCCAATCGGTTCACGATGTCCCGATCATGCTCTAGCCAATAATCGGCAATTGCATTGAGTTTTTCCAAGGCTGTATGGTTTTCAGTTATTTGCGGCTCACTTGAATGATTACCGGAGGTCAGTACAATCGGGACCTCCAACTTCGCCAAAAGCAAATGGTGGAGTGGCGTATTCGGGAGCATAAACCCCAAGCGATTATGGTCCGGTGCGATATTGGCGGCCAGCTTCTGCCCCGCAGCTTTTGCCAGAACAATCGGGGCTGCCGGACTCTCCAGAATGCGGATTTCTGTTTGGTTTAGCGTACAATATTTCTGAACCTCGCCCTTATCGCGTGCCATCAAAGCAAAGGGTTTGGAGGCGCGCCACTTGCGAACGCGCAATTCTTCAATTGCTATAGCATTGCTTGCATCTACCGCGAGTTGAAAGCCCCCGACCCCTTTGATGGCAACGATACTACCGGCCTTCAAGGCCAGTGCTGCATTCGTTATGGGGTCTCCGGGCAGTTCCTTTCCGTCACGAGAAATAAACTTGAGTTGCGGGCCGCAGGCTGGGCAGGCATTCGGTTGCGCGTGGAACCTGCGGTCTAGCGGGTCTTCATATTCGCTTTGGCACATTGAGCACATTTCAAACCGAGCCATCGATGTGTTCGCGCGGTCATAAGGAATCTCTCGGGTTATTGACAAGCGCGGACCGCAATTGGTGCAATTGGTAAACGGGTACAAAAACCTACGGTTGGTTGGGTCGAATATTTCGTCAAGACAGTCATCACAGGTGGCGGCATCAGGCACGATAGATGTAGTAATTTTCCCGCTTTTACTAGCGGCAATGTTAAAGGCTTCCCATTCCACCGAGCTTTCGTAGCGCGATATCTCAAGGGCATCAATCCGCGCCAGTGGAGGAACACCGCTGCTGAGTTTGTCGGTAAACTCTATTAGCTGAGCCTGCCCGCAAGCTAAGCGGATAATCACCCCTTCGGAGTCGTTCAGGACTTCACCAAAAATGCGCGCATCTTTTGCGAGCCGCCACACATAAGGACGAAACCCCACCCCTTGCACCAACCCGCGAACACGGAGTTCCCAATTGGCCTTCATCTTCGGGCCATTACAATCTGTCCGAGTATCCGTGAATTGCGCATACCTCGCCTAGCAAATCCGCGGCAGTTGCTCACCCGCCAACCAGTCAACAATTCTTGTGCCCCCAAATCCGGTTTCCATGGTGACAAACCCCATATCGTCCGCAACGACCTGGCCAATTATAGCCGCATCTTTTCCCAACGGGTGAGCTTGCATAACGTTCAGCAAGGCTTCCGCTTTGTTCGCCGGGCAAAAAGCAACCAGTTTACCTTCATTTGCGACGTAAAGCGGATCAAGCCCGAGTAGCTCGCAGGCTGCATCAACCTCGCGGCGGATCGGGATCGACTCTTCGTTCAGGCGCATACCCACTTCAGCCTGAAAAGCGATCTCGTTTAGTGTTGAGGCGATACCCCCGCGCGTGGGGTCGCGCAATCCATGGATCTCGGGAACGGCGGCCACCATATTAGCCACCAACCCGTGAAGCGCAGCGCTGTCTGAAACGATTTCTGTTTCGAAGTAAAGGTTCTCCCTTCGGGACATAATCGCAACACCGTGGTCGCCAATATTGCCCGATACCAAAATGGCATCCCCTGCTTTTACGTTGGCACCTGAAATTTCCAGCCCCTCGGGCACCACGCCTATTCCGGTTGTTGTAATAAATACCCCGTCACCCTTGCCGCGCTCCACAACTTTGGTGTCTCCCGTAATCACCGGTACGCCAGCTTCACGGCTGGCCGTCGCCATCGATATTACGATGCGCTCCAGCTCGGCCAGCGGGAACCCTTCTTCCAGAATGAACCCAGCCGACAAGTAGAGCGGTTTGGCGCCCGACATGGCCACATCGTTGATCGTGCCATGAACGCTAAGCGAGCCGATATCCCCCCCCGGAAAAACCAGCGGTGATACAACATGCCCGTCGACGCTCATCACCATCCGGCCCGCCGGTATATTAAACATTGCCTGATCATTGCCCTGCCTTAGCAGGTCATTGTCAAAATGTTTGATGAACAGCTCTTCGATCAATTGCGCCATGGCACGCCCACCCGCGCCATGCGTCATATCCACCGTACCCTTGCGCAGGTCAATTCGGGTCGGAAACCGTTTCGCCATTCGGCTCATGCCGCAGGCTCCTTTAACCGATCTAACCGGAACCGACCAAACGACCAGTAGGCAGCGCAAGATCCCTCGGAGGAAACCATGCAGGAGCCTTGCGGGCTATCAGGCGTGCAAACGGTTCCGAACAGCTTGCAATCTGTTGGTTTTTTTACACCGCGCAAAATGGCAGGGCATTCGCACCCTTTTACATCCGTACCGTTGCTTTCAGAAATTGTGAAGCGCCGTTCGGCATCATACTCCGCAAACGCATCTCGAATCTTGAGCGCGCTACGGGAGACGCCCCCTAGGCCTCTCCATTCAAACACCTGCCGAACCTCAAATACTTCACTGACCAATCTTTGCGCCTTTTGGTTGCCTTCGCGGGAAACCACGCGAGTATATTGGTTCTCAACCTCGGTACGCCCCTCGTTGATCTGGCGGATCAGCATGAGAGTGGATTGCATAATGTCCAGCGGCTCAAAGCCTGCAATGACTACAGGCTTCCGAAAGGTGGCCGCAAAGCCCTCGTAAGGGGCCGAGCCGATGATTGAGGATACATGCGAAGGCCCGTAAAACCCGTCAATATTCACCTGCTCGGATTCACCTATTTCGGGGTTTTGCAAAATGTGTTGCATGGCGGGTGGGGTTAAAACGTGATTGCAGAAAACCGAAAAATTCTTCAATCCCTCGGCGGCTGCCAGCTTGATCGCCACAGCGGTCGGCGGGGTGGTGGTCTCAAAACC
>DFBP01000094.1:26864-32697 GCA_002366685.1 Rhodobacterales bacterium UBA3077
CGGATATCTGAACCCGCCGCTCTGGCCTTGATCAGCGAGTTCTTTTTGCTCGCCGGAACCCGCATCATGTCGCCATAGGTGCACACAATTGCCCCCTGTTTGGCGAGCTCGATCGCATTGTCAACACGGGGGATCGGCAATACGCAAACCGGGCAGCCGGGTCCGTGCACAAACTCGACATTGTCTGGCATTAGGTCCTGAACCCCGTAGCGGAAAATGGCGTGGGTGTGACCACCACAAAACTCCATCAACCGATAATTGCGTGCGGGGTCGGCCACCTGCACAATTTCTGACGCCAGCTTTTTTGCCAGTTTTTTGTCGCGAAACTCATCTACATATTTCATAGATCTTTGCCCGCGGATTCGGACAACCCAGCCATGAGCTGCAGCGTTTTCTCGGCTTCTTCCGGGCTGATCGTATTGAGGGCAAAGCCAACATGCACCAGAACATAGTCTCCAATTTGGGCATTGGCGATTAACGCCAGAGAAATTTCCTTTTTCACCCCATCAAGCGAGACAATCGCGTTGTCACTCGCCGTAAACTCTTCAATTCTTGCCGGGATTGCCAAGCACATAATTCACCCTGACCGCGCTATTTCGTTTGATGCTTGGCGTGACGCAATCCACGAATACCAATTCTGCATGCCCTCACCCGTTTTGGGCGAAACCTGAAAAATTTCAATGTTCGGATTCACCCTGCGCGCATAATCCAAGCACAGATCGACATCGAAATCGAGATACGGCAAAAGATCGGTTTTGGTTAACAGCATGACATCCGAAGCATGAAACATGTCCGGATATTTGATCGGTTTGTCCTCCCCTTCTGTTACCGATAAAATCACCACTTTATGGGCCTCTCCCAAATCAAAGCTGGCCGGGCAAACAAGGTTGCCAACATTTTCGATAAAAAGTATGCCGTCTTCGATGCTGAGTTTTTCGAGCGCATGCCCAACCATATGGCCATCCAGATGGCACCCTTTGCCGGTGTTGATCTGAACCGCCTGAACACCGGTTTCTCGAATACGGTCTGCATCATTTGTCGTCTGCTGGTCGCCCTCGATAACCGCCAAGCTGGTATTACCGGCGATATCTTCAATTGTGCGCGTTAACAAAGTAGTTTTGCCGGACCCGGGAGAGGAAACAAGGTTGAGCGCCAGCACATTGCTGCCGGCAAACACTTCGCGATTTGCTGCCGCATATTCATTGTTTTTGGCTAGAATATCGGTTTCAATTTGCACCATCCGTTCCTGAGTGAAACCGGGTGCGTGGGAATGCCCGTGGCCGCGGCTTTGCGCGCCGTCGATCTTCATCTCGCCCGTTTCGCATCCGCATACAGTGCACATCAAAGCACCTCCAATTCTTTTATTCTCAGCTCTTCGCCACCGGTTATTTGCACCTGAAAGCTGCCACATATTGGGCAAGGGTCGTATCTTTCCTTAACTTCAACCGATTGAGAGCAAGATATACACAAGCCTATCACCGGCATTTCTATAACTTCAAGGGTTGCGTTTTCGGCAACGCCTCCTTTGGCTGCCACATCAAAACTGAACAACAGGGCTTCAAGCTCAATTCCGGCGAGCGGGCCGATCTCAAGCCGAACGGTTTTAACCTTGCCAAAGGATTGTTCAACCGCTTGTTCTTCGATGACCGAAACGATATTTTCACATATAGACAATTCGTGCATCCTGGCCCCTCCAACTCAATTCAAACACCGCAAAATCCCAAGCAAAGTTCATCAGGCTCTCGAAGCGAGCGACACATTTTTCTTGTTAGAGACCAGCCACTCCAAGATAAATTCTTCAGCTAGATCCAGATTTGCATGTGCCAGATCGCTCAACCCTTCGGCCACTTCGCCAAAGCTTTCCCCCTGAATGCCGAGCACAAATGCCTCCGGTGTTTTTCCGTATAGCATTTCTGCCAAGGCCAAAACGGCCTCGGGAAGTAAGCTATGGCTCGCGATATCGGCGGCACTATCAGCTTGAACAGGTGCAAACCTGAAGGGGGTATCGCCTCCGATTAGCGCATCCGCAAATAGGACTGTCTGCGCGTCGGCCACCTGCAATGCATGTTCTACGGTAAGTTGATAATCAATATCGATATAACAATCCTTCAGATTGGCTATGGCCAGCCGTTCGGCAAAAGCTGGGCCAAGCCCGTCGTCTCCACGCCCCGCATTGCCATAGCCAATCACCAAAAGGTCCATCTTGCTTCAACCCGCCCGCTGCCGACTGTCAATCAGGNNCGCCTTCCGCATCAAAAAGTTCGACCTCAAGCGGCATCTGGCCCAGAGCGTGGGTTGCGCATGACAAGCATGGATCATAGGCCCGGATCGCAACCTCTACATGGTTCAGCATACCTTCCGTAATCTGCTCTTTCCCGCTCAGGTGTTTGACCGCTACATCTTTTACCGCCCTGTTCATGCCTTCATTGTTATGGGTCGTTGAAACGATGAGATTGCAATAAGTTACCTGATCATTCTCATCTACTTTGTAGTGATGAATAAGGTTGCCACGGGGCGCTTCAATCACGCCGATGCCTTCTTCCCGGCGCTCACCCGTAGCCTTCAAATCAGTGCCTTGCAGATCCGGGTCATGGAGCAATTCTTGAATTTTTTCGACACAATGCACAACCTCGATCATTCTCGCCCAGTGATTTGCGAGCGTAGAGTGATTTGGCGCCCCATTTGTGACTGATTTCAAATCCGTTAGAGCCGCGTTGGCAAGCGGGGTATCAATGAAATTTGCAGTGTTCATCCGCGCCAGCGGGCCAACCCGATACCAGCCATTTTCAGGGCCTATTTCCTTAATAAATGGAAACTTCATGTAGGACCAAGATCGCACATCTTCGCGCAGCACATCTTGATAGTTATTATAGTCCAGATTGTCGAATATGGTATCACCAGCCGCATCCAGCGCGCGCATCTTCCCGTGGTAGAGATCGAGCGCGCCATCACTTTCACGCACCAAAGACATATAGTTGGACGGAAAAGAGGCAAACTCGGCAACCAGCTTGGTATGCTCAAGCGTGTAGCCGCGCGCCATTGCCAGCGCATCCTGCGTCCAGAGCAGCATATCGTCGATCTTGGCCAAAAAGGCATCGCGTGTTGCAATGGGTAGATTTTTGTTTATGCCACCGGGAATGGCGCCGGTTCCGTGGATTTTTTTGCCCGCCGTCGCCTCGATAATTTCCTGACCGAATTGACGCATAGCGATGGCCCGGCGTCCAAGCTCCGGGTTTTCCTTGATCACTTCAAAGATATTGCGTTTTTCAGCGGGTGCGCCAAAACCAAATAGCAAATCCGGGGCGGCAAGATGAAAAAAATGCAGAACATGGCTTTGCATGACCTGCCCGTAATGCATCAACCGGCGCATTTTTTCGGCTGTTGTCGGCAGTTCATCAACACCACAAATACCATCCATCGCCTTGGCCGCCGCCAAGTGGTGGCTGACGGGGCAAATGCCGCAGAGCCGCTGCACGATGACAGGAACTTCCCACAATAAACGCCCCCGAATGAACCGTTCAAAACCGCGAAATTCGACGATATGTAGCCGCGCTTCATCCACCTGATTGTTGGCGTCAAGATGAATTGTGACCTTCCCATGCCCCTCTACCCGTGTGACAGGTGAAATCTCGATCAGTCTTGGTTCAGCCATCTCTATATCCTAATCGAATTTTATACTGTCGCTTGAAAAACCATGGAATTTACCTGCCAGAAGGCGGGTGAGCGTTTCGAAAATGATGTCGCCTTCGGGCGCACACCCGGGAATTTGATAATCAATCTCCACCACATCCGAACAAGGATAGACTTCATCCAGCATGAGCGGAAGCGCGGGGTCGTTCGGGATGTTGTGGGTTGTATTGCGAATGTATTTACCCGTGATATAGGCCTCTTCAAGGCATTCCCGAAGCGGCGCATCAGAGTGCATTATGGCGTTACGCATAGCCGGCAACCCCCCCATAATGGCGCATTGACCAATAGCAATCAACACATCACAGTTCCGCCGGAAATCTCTTAATACATGAACATTCTCTTCGTTGCAGCAGCCGCCTTCGATAATGCCAATGTCACAGCGGTTGGTGAATGTCTTTTTGTCGGTCAGCGGGGAGCGGTCGAAATCCACCAGCTTCATCAACTCGATCAATCGTTCGTCAATATCCAGAATAGCCATATGGCACCCAAAGCACCCTGCCAAAGAAACCGTTGCGACCCTTGCTTTTCTCGCTTCAATCACGGCGTTTTCCTTCAATATCGGTCCCGATCATGCCTTGGTCAAATTCGCGCTCGCCAATGGGTGTGGCAAAACCAACGCCTTTTCGGATTATGCAGCCAACAGGGCAAACATCGGCCGAAACCGCGTTGTCGGCAATATCGGCATCGGTACCCGCAAGGTTGTTTCCGTTGACCGCCACCCGACGGTGGATACCACGCCCCACATATCCAAATATGCCTTTTTGATCGATGTCTTGCGAGGCCCGAATACAGCGCCCGCAACTGATGCAACGGTTTGTATCCAGCGCGATATCCGGGTGGGATGCGTCCAGCTCGCGACAAGGTTCCAAAAAAGGAAACTTCGTTGGTGCGGTCATATCGAGCCGGTAAGCCATCGCTTGTAACTCACAATTTCCGCTCGCTTCACAAATCGGGCAAAGGTGGTTGCCCTCGTGGAACAGCATCTCAACAAGATCGCGTCGCAATTTATTGATATGATCGGTTTCGCTTTCAACAACTACCCCCGCCGCCGCCGGTTGGGTGCAAGCCGCCACACTCCGGCCCTCGGCTTTAACTGTGCAAATCCGACATCCACCCTGATGGCGCAGGCCTTCATGATCACATAGTCGGGGGATATAGACACCCGCTTCATCTGCGGCTTCCATGATCGTCTGGCCGGGCTTTCCCGCAATCGTTTTTCCGTCAATGGTGAAGGTGAAATCCGGGTCGCTCATTTGGTAAAATCCTCATCGAAAATATGCGAGCGGCGCTTGGCGAGTTTCCGAGCATCTTCGATCGCCGACTGAATGTCAAAGGTCGCCCGAATGCGATCAGATGTGGGTTTTGTCACGGCAGAATAAACCAACGGAAAGTTCTCGAGCGTGGTTAAAATCGGATTGGGTGAGGTCATACCCAACCCGCAGCGGCTGGTCTCGATGATGGTCGCCGACAAATCGCGCATGTAGTCGATATCTTCAGGGTTGGCCAAACCCTTGCGGAACTTCCCGATTGCTTTTTGTAAAAAGACATTTCCAACCCGACAAGGTGTGCAGTATCCGCAGCTCTCATGAACAAAGAATGACATGTAATATTCAACTATTTCGAGAATATTGCGCTGACCCGAAAAGATAATAACAGCGCCACCGGTTGCGAGATCGTCAAAGCCAAGCTTTCGATGAAAATTGGCGCGGTCTATCATTGTGCCGCTCGGGCCGCCAACCTGAACAGCCGCGGCTTCTTCAGCGCCTGCAAGTTCCAAAAGCTCCAAAAGCGACAGGCCATAAGGGAGTTCATATACACCGGGTTTACGACAATCGCCGGACACGCTGAAAAGCTTTGTGCCATGGCTACCTTCGCACCCCATTTCAAAAAACCAGTCAGCGCCCCGGTCCATTATGCGCGCGGCGTGGCAAAATGTTTCGACATTGTTGACCACAGTCGGAAACCCAAGATAGCCGCAGTTCACCGGAAACGGAGGTCGGGTTTTGGGCTCACCGGGAAGCCCTTCACAGGAACTGATCAGCGCGCCTTCTTCACCGCAAATATACGCACCAGCACCGATCTGGATTCGTATGTCAAAGTCAAACCCATCAACGCCCAGAATTTTTTCACCCAGAAGAGCCCG
>DFBP01000094.1:32707-41182 GCA_002366685.1 Rhodobacterales bacterium UBA3077
CCTCGCAAATATATCAATCCTTCGCGCGCCCCTGTGGCACGGGCGGCAATGGTCATGCCCTCGACCAGCAGATCTGGGCGCTCGGTCAACAGAACTCGATCTTTAAAGGTGCCCGGTTCGCCCTCGTCAGCGTTACAGATAATAATCCGCCGCTCGGATGGTTCAGCCGCCGCGAAGCGCCATTTTTTGCCGGTTGAAAAACCCGCGCCGCCACACCCGCGCAATCCGGCGGCTTCGACTGTATCGATAATGCTGGCAGGTTTGGTCGCAATCGCCTTTTTGAGGCCCGCTTCCTTAGGGACGCTTCCAAGCAAAACGTCGCCACCAAGTCGGATATTGTTTTCGACCATTCCGATGGCCTGCTCATAAGGCGAGAGGTCATCCTTTGGACCATGGGCGATGTCTTCAGGTTGCTCACCGCGCTTGAGGGCGGCAACAATTTCCCGAGCGCGGGCCGGGGTTAGTTTGGTAACAACAACATCATTGATCATCGCAGCGGGCGCTTGATCACACATGCCGATACAAGGCGTGGTCTCCAAAGAGAAAGCGCCATCAGCGGAAGTTTCCCCGACTTTCACCCCCAACTCTCTTTCAAATAGTCCGGTAATCTCAGCGAGTCCTGCGAAGCGGTCAATAATATCATCACAAAGCCGAATGGTAATCCGGCCTTTTGGTGATTGTGACAAAAAGGAGTAAAAGCTTGCGACCCCTTCAACCTGAACGCGCGACAAACCGGTTTGGGAAGCCACAACTTCCATCGTCTCACCCGATATCCAGCGAAATTGATCCTGAACATCCAGCAAAATATCGAGCATCCGGTTCGGGTCGTTCTCAAATCTGGCACATATAGAAACAATCGCGGACGGCGGCGCTATCGCCTGATTGGCGCTCTCGGATTGATCGGGATTGTCGGCCATCGCTCCTCATTTCGGTTTGATCTACGATATTTGCTTGCGAGTCAGATTTATCGAAAATCAGTTAACTACCGATTGCTTGCCTTTGCAATTGCTATGTGGGCCTCTGCCGTTTCCGGAGTGATACTCGGTCGCTTTAACACGCAACTGGAAGTACTTTGATATGCTACTTTCCTGCGGGTTTTGGACCCCATGAAAAGAATACTACAGCCAAGCCAAAAATGTCACAAATGCAAACACTTACAGCATCCATTCGAAACGCAACTCACTGTTTGCCAGATTCCTGAAAAAGTTGTCCCAAATCAAAGAAAGCAGGCTTTTAACCGTGGTAAAAATCTGCGAAGGGACGACTCAAAATATAGCTGATGAAAGTGACGGCATGGATCAAGGTTTTATCAACGTTAAAGAAATCGAAAAAACAGCCAAAGCCACGCGCGATGAATTGACCCGAATCGGTGTCGCTGTCCTGTTTATGGTCGGTATCATGATCTATGCAGCCACCGTGATGGGGGACGGCCCCGGCGGCGTTATGCTGGTGGCTGCTGCCACTATTGGCGGCTACATGGCCATGAATATCGGTGCCAATGACGTTGCCAACAATGTGGGCCCCGCGGTCGGGTCTCAAGCTATAACCCTGTTTGGCGCTATCATAATTGCGATAATTTTCGAATCGGCCGGGGCTTTGATTGCTGGCGGAGATGTGGTCGGCACCATTAAAAAGGGCATTATTTCCCCTGACTTAATCCAATCCACCGACGAGTTTGTCTGGTTGATGATAGCCGCCCTTTTGGCGGCAGCGCTCTGGCTAAACTTCGCAACCTTTGTGGGGGCTCCGGTCTCTACAACCCACTCCATCGTCGGGGGGGTTCTTGGGGCTGGCATAGCCGCAGGCGGCATGGGCATTGCTGACTGGGAACAGGTTGGAAAAATTGTTGCAAGCTGGGTTATTTCGCCCGTTTTTGGCGGAGTCATTGCCGCTGCGTTTTTGTTAACGATCAAACGTACGATAAATTACCAACGGGATATCATTGGCTCTGCCAAACGTTTTGTACCGATCCTGATTGCGATTATGGCATGGTCTTTTGGTACTTATTTGGCCCTCAAGGGGTTAAAGAACCTGTGGCGAGTGTCCTTTTTGGAGGCGGTTGCGCTTGGTTTTGCAGTTGCCGTTCTCGTTTATGCAATCGCCCGATGGCGCATCGGGAAGGTTTCGGACAAGCTTCCGAATGATAAATCCAGTGTGAACAATCTGTTTACCATTCCGCTCATATTTGCGGCGGCAATGTTGAGCTTCGCGCATGGTGCCAACGATGTGGCAAACGCTGTGGGTCCTCTTGCGGGGATTGCGGATGCCCTTACCACCGGTGAAATATCGTCAAAAGCTTCTATTCCTATCTGGGTTATGCTGATTGGCGCGATCGGAATATCGCTTGGGTTGGCTCTTTTTGGCCCCCGTTTGATCCGGACCGTTGGCACCGAAATTACCGAACTGGATAAAACCCGCGCGTTTTGTATCGCGGTTGCAGCAGCCATTACGGTTATCATCGCCTCTCAATTGGGGCTTCCGGTTAGCTCTACACATATTGCGGTTGGCGGTGTGTTCGGGGTTGGCTTCCTTCGGGAATATTTGAAGCGGAACTATGCGGTGATGGTCGCCGATATTCGTGAGCACCATGTGGATGATCACCCCGAGGAGGTTGAAGCGTTCTTAAAGCAATTTGAAGCCGCGAGCATAAGCGAGCGGACGATAATGCTGCGGGTCATGAAACAAGGCAAATCCGGCCTGATTTATAAATCCGAACGAAGAGACCTGAAAAAAATTCATCGCGTAGAATTGGTGAAACGCAGCATGCTGCTGAAAATTGCGGGAGCCTGGGTCATAACCGTTCCCGCTTCAGGCCTATTATCTGCCATGTTTTTCTTTATGTTGCGCGGAATGCTGTTACCTTGAGCGCAAAGGAAATGGGGGTGAGGTAAGGCATGGACAAAGAAACCGGCACGTTGACAGAACCCGCCCCTGCACGCCCCGTGCTTGTTGCGCTCGACTTTTCGACCGATAGCGAAGCCGCTTTCCTGTGGGGCGCGAAACATGCCGCGCTTATCTCTGCCCCCTTGATGGTTCTGCATGTTATCCATGATCCAGTTGAAAACCCCGGCTTCTATAACAAGGAAGGGGAGTCGACACTTTTGCCAATTGAGGACATCGCTGAAGAGAAAATGCAGGACTTTTTTCTGAACGTTGCCAAAGCGCAGCCACAACTCAAAAATGTGCAGCTCATTGACAGAAAACTGGCGATCGGGTTGCCAGCAGGCAGGATTGTCGAAGTCGCAAACAATGAAAATGCCCAGCTTATCGTGATGGGAACGCGAGGGAGAACCGGATTGTCAAATCTGCTTCTCGGTTCCGTTGCCAAGAAGGTGCTGCAACACGCTTCCGTCCCTGTTGTTGTTGTAAAAAGCGAACCGTCAGAGCCTGAGGACTAAGCAAAAAACATGGACGCGCCCCTCGACCAGATTGCGCTTTTCACCGGTCTTTTCGGTGGTCTTGCTTTATTTCTGTTCGGAATGGACATAATGACCGACGCGCTAAAACGCGCTACCGGTCACTATCTGAAAGACATTTTGGCAAAACTCACCAGAAACCGCTTTATGGGCGTCGGCGTTGGTGCATTTGTTACTGTAATTGTGAACTCTTCGTCAGTGACTACAGTCATTCTAGTGGGGTTCATCTCGGCTGGTCTTTTGTCCATGGCGCAAAGTGTGAGCGTTATTATGGGCGCCAATATCGGCAGCACAATTACGGCTCAAATTCTTGCTTTCAAGGTTTCCTCTATCGCGCTTCCCGCTATTACGGTTGGGTTCGCGGTGTCCTTTCTTGCGCCGAGCAAAGCGATCAAACAATATGGCCGGATGTTTTTAGGCTTCGGGTTTGTTTTTTACGGCATGAGCCTGATGAGTGATGCCATGGCACCGCTGCGGTCCCACCAACCGTTTCTGGATGTGTTGGTGAATCTGGACACAGCCATTGCAGCGGCGCTTGCCGGAGCCATTTTTACGGCGGTGATCCAATCATCGGCGGCAACCACCGGCATAGTGATCGTTATGGCAGGTCAAGGTATTATCGACCTTGAAGCGGCCATTGCCATTGCGCTTGGCGCAAATATCGGAACCTGTGCAACTGCCGGTCTTGCCGCTATAGGAAAACCGCGCGAAGCTGTGCGGGCGGCTGTGGTTCATCTATTGTTCAACACCGCCGGGGTTCTGATCTGGATCGGTTTTATTCCCGAACTTGCCGCATTTGTTCAAGGCATTTCCCCGTCTTCAGAAAACCTGGTAGGTGCGGCCCGCGCTGCCGCCGATGCCCCGCGCCAGATTGCAAATGCGCACACGATATTTAATATTGTTAACACCGCAATTTTTATTGGCTTTACAGCGCACATGGCGCGTTTGGTTGAGTGGCTCGTGCCGGACCGGCCATTGAAGATTGAAGAATCTGCCACGCCTAAATATCTCGACAAGCTTTTGCTTTCGACCCCTTCGGTTGCCCTCAACAATGTTCGGTTTGAACTTGATAGAATGGGGGATCAAGTTGTTGCGATGCTCAATAACGGCTTCACAGCCGCGATCCACCCTACGGCCCATGGGATGAGCGATGTCATCGCCCAAGATGTTTCTGTTGACGCCCTGCACCGCGCCATCGTGACCTATTTGGGTAAAGTCAGCAGCTCGGGACTAAGCGAAGCAGATGGCCGAGACGTGCTGGGCTTGCTGGAAGTCGCAAACAGCCTCGAAGACATTGGCGACCGCGTTGCGCTTGATATCGCCACATCGGCAAGAAAGCGGGTCGACGAGGGTGGAAAGCAGGATAAAAAGCGATTGGCCCAGCTTGAAAACATCCAACAAAATATCGTCACCTCGCTGAAAGATGCCATCCGGTCCGTCGTCCAGCACGACAGCGAACTGGCGTCTGATGTGCGCAAACGAAAAGTTGGTTTAAAGCGCCTTCGTCAAAAATTTGAACGTGGAAGCGCACATGCGTTGTCAGGCAGCAAGGCGAACCTGACCACTTACATCCGCGAAATGGAACTGCTCGAAATTTTAAATTCTATCTTTCGAACCGCCCGCGCGATCGCTCGTGTCCAACTCGCGGAAGACAAAAGCAAGGATTCGGAAGGCGTCGAACAGGAAGATTAGGCGCTCTTTCTGTCTGAAGCGTATTTTTGCGCCAGGCAAAATTCCAAAGATTTTCAACTATTAAGTGTCGCGCGGGGCACAGGTTCTCAATTATAAAGTGGTAAATGCATATTTATCAATAATTTTAGAGGCTGGCGAAATGCGTTCCCAACGCTTAACCCGACGATCATTTCTGCAAGGTTCCGCGGGCATTGTGGCGATCAGCATTCTACCAGTGCCGGGTTTGGCTCAGGCCCGGCAGGACAATACCGCAGGCATAGCCACGCAGCGCATTGACGGACGCGCCAAAGTAACCGGACAAAAAGTTTTTGCGCGCGATTTCAGCGCGGCTGATATGGGATGGAGCGGCTCTGAATGGTACGCGCTCTATGCGCGCGCTATTACCACGTCTCGCGTATTTTCCGGGATGAGCCTTTCACTTCTCCCACCCGAAATAGCTCCGGCAAAAGTGATTTATGGAGATGATCTCTCATCAAGCCAGCGCGCGCCGCTCCTCACCGGAAAACGTGATTTGCATCTCGACACCCGGAGCCATTTCGACCGTCCGGATAGTTATAATTACGACTTGATCGTCCAGCGTGGTAACGCGGCAGACTACCTCGGGCAAGCCGTCGCCCTCATGCTGTTTGATAGCCGCGAAAGCTACCTTGCCGCCAAATCTGCAATGCAATTCCGCGACTCTGACTTCCAGAGTTACGGCGCCGAAGCCGAACCAAAACCACCGGTTATTTTCAGCCCCGAAACGCTTTTTGTGCGATACGATCATGACGCCACCAGCTTTTCCTATGCACAGGAGTCCGACGCGGATTACAAAACCAACGCGCCATTTTTCCAAAGCCGGATAACAGATTATCTTGAGTCCCACCCTGACTTGATCCAACACAGCTTCGCCGCCGACATGCAGGCCATGGACCCCATGTTTATGGAGCCGGAATCCGGTTTGGTTTGGATTGATGGTCTTGGCAACACCCTGCGCCTTGTTCTTGGCACCCAATCGCCCGATGGGGATATCAAAGACATTGTCAGCATGTATGACAGCCCCGATGCGCCGCTGCATCTTGAAAACGTGGAACTCACAAGCTGCTACCCCGGTGGCGGGTTTGGCGGGCGGGATTCCTCGCCGTTTTCACTGATGCTCGCGCTTTGTGCCCCCTATTCCGAGGGAAACCCGGTGCGCCTGTCCTATGATCGGTTTGAGCAATTCCGCGTAGGCCTCAAGCGCCATGCCTGCACGCTTAGCGGGATGGTCGCGGTCAAACCCGATCAGAAAATCATGGTGAACCAGATGGATTTCACCTTTGACGGCGGTGGTCGGCGAAACCTGAGCCCTTACGTGGCCCAACTCGCCGCGCTTTGCTCAAGCGGGTCTTATGATATTCCGATGGCCAACGTACATGCCGAGGCGGTTCACTCCACCAATATCTCGGGCGGGTCGCAACGCGGATTTGGCGGGCCGCAGGCCTATTTCGCCATTGAAACCGCGCTTGATGAAGTCGCCAGCCAACAAGGGTGGGACCCTGTTGATTTCAGATTGAAGAATGTCGTCTCGGAAGGCGACCGAACGGTTTCAGGTGGTGAAATCAACCAATCCCTTCGGTTGGAAGAAATGCTGGAAACAGCGCGCGCACACCCCGTTTGGGCCGAGCGCGCCAAGATTAAGGCAGCCTATGCCGCCAAGGGGCAAACTTATGGAACAGGTGTTGCCATGTCGATGCAGGCCTATGGCACATCGGGCGACGGAGTGGTCGCGTCGGTCACCATCAATGAGGCGGGCGAAGTATCCGTTGCCTCGGACGCGGTGGACATGGGCAATGGCTCGGCGACCACGCTCGCAACGGTAGTTGGTGAAGTATTGGGCCGGAATGCCAGTTCCATCGAAATGGGCGGCTATAGCCTGTTTGGCGAAACCGGCCTGCACACCGCCTCTGGCGGCAACTGGGATGACCCGATGTGGACAGCCAAGGGTGTTGGCTCCTCATCCGCTTGCCTCACCGGCCTCCACCAAGTGCACGTGGTTCAGCAAGCCGCCAAAGCTTTGTTCCTCACAACCTTTTTGCCGCAAGCGCAAAATGCATGGGAGTTGGACAGCCTGAAAATGGAACAAACAAAGTGGGTGGATGGCTTCCTCACTTACCTCCCCGGCGGCAAAATGCCCCTTGCCCAATCTGATTTAGCAGAATGGAATTTTGCCAATATGGGGGTTTCTTCAATGCTCGCCCACGGGTTTTACCAAGGCACTTGGACCTCGGGCGAGTATGACCTGTTTGGCAAAACGCGGCTAGAAATAGATGGCCTCGCTTTCACTTCCAGCTTGGGAGGCGGCTACACCGTGATCCCGAGAGAAAACACGATTCCGCCGCAAGGGAACCCGCGGGATGGCCGCTATGTCTGGGCACCGGCTGTGAACCTGATCGGCCTTGTCGTTGATAAAACTACAGGCCTTGTGCAGGTCGAAAACGCAGTCACAGTGCTAAACGCCGGTAAAATCCATGTGGAACCACTGGTCTCCGGCCAAGCCCAAGGCGGCCTCGCTATGGCAATTGGCTATACGTTGTTTGAGGATATGCCGCCCGGTATGAGCGGCCCTGCCAACGGAGAATGGAACCTCAATACCTATCACGTGCCGCGATATGGAGATGTTCCGTTAAACAATGGCTATGCCGAGGGCAAACGAAATCAGGAGCTGGTACTTCTGCCCGACAACGGTGAAGCCTCTGGCCGCGGCATAGCCGAGGCGGTGATGGTCTCCATCGCACCGGCCATTTCAAATGCCCTGAAAGACGCCTGCGGCCAGCGGTTCACATCCCTCCCGATTACAGCAGAAAAAATTCGCGAAGGTTTGGCACAATGAGTTTTCCGATAACGATAAACGGTACGCTGCATCAAGTGGATGACAGCCTTTCAGGCACCAAGCTTCTTGATTACCTTCACGAAGTTACCAACCTGACCGGCACCAAGCTTTGCTGCGGAATCGGTATTTGCCGCGCTTGTACCGTTTCGGTGCGCAAGGCGGGGAATGATTATGCCGAGCCGATGATCGCTTGTTCAACCCCGCTCAACCTGCTCAGTGGGGCAGTTATTACCACAATCGAGGGCGTGGCTGAAGGGGATCGGCTCTCGGCCATCCAGCAAGCCTTTCTCGATAACTTTGCCTTCCAGTGCGGTTACTGCGCGCCGGGATTTATTATGGCTTCGGAAGTATTCCTGAGCTGGCTCCAAACCGCGCAGGTCAGCGAAGCGGAGCTCGATGGCCTGATCGAAAATGCTATCGGTGACCACATTTGCCGCTGTACGGGATATATTCGATACTACGAAGCCCTGCGCGATGTTGCGGTGAAAACGCTGGAGGCAAAGCCATGAACTACCG
>DFBP01000042.1:0-6891 GCA_002366685.1 Rhodobacterales bacterium UBA3077
AGCCGGTTGATACACCGGATCAGGGTCGATTTGCCCGAGCCCGAAGGCCCGCACACCACAATACGCTCGCCGCGATTGACCGTGAGGTTAATATCTTTGAGCACGTGGAAATCACCGTACCACTTGTTCATGTTGTTGATCTGGATCGCCACTTCATCCGACACTTGCATAGCGGAGCGATCTACTTCTTTTTCAATTGGTTGAGACATTTTCAGGCTCCCTATTAATGTGTGGTCTTGAGTTTGTTCTCAAGATACATGGAATAACGTGACATCGAGAAGGTGAAGACCCAGAACATCAAAGCGATGAAGATGTAGAGCTCCCACACGATCCCGTTCCAAGCTGAATCGCCGCGGATAGCGGTGGTCAGGCCGATCGGGTCAAGCAAACCGATAATTGACACAAGCGTGGTATCTTTGAACAAGCCGATAAACGTGCCCACAATCCCGGGGATCGAGATTTTGAGCGCTTGCGGCATGATGATAAGTTGCATGGATTGCCAATAATCCAGCCCCAGCGCATCTGCCGCTTCATATTGGCCGGTTGGCAATGCGGCCAAACCACCCCTGATCACCTCGGCCATATAGGCAGCCGAGAACAAGGTTACCATTATGACAACACGCAGGATGATATCGAAGTTGGTGCCTTTTGGCATGAAGTAGTTCAGCAGAACCGAAGCCACAAACAAAAGGGTAATCAGCGGCACGCCGCGGATAAACTCGATATAACCAACCGACAGTGTTTTCACGATAAACATGTCAGATTGCCGGCCCAGCGCAAGGACAATGCCCAGCGGGAAGGAGATGGCAATACCGGCGATGCCGATGATGAGCGACAAAGACAGGCCGCCAAATTTGGACGATTTCACCGCTTCAATACCAACAGGCATTATCCCGTGCAAAATATCAGCCGCCGCACCAGCAAAGAACAACCACCAGATTAGCGGGGTCAATACTGCGAGGATCATGGCTGCCAGCCCACCCAGAGTTTGTGACAGGAGTCGCATCACGAGGTAACCAAGAACGAAACCGGCAATAACTACGATCGGTCCCCAGAGCGAGCCACCCCAAAGCAGCCAGTACCCGAAGAACGGATAAATCGCCGAAAACCAGAGCATTTCGCGCGGCAGTTTATCAAACAATACCGGTGCAATCGCAGCAATAAGCAACACAAAGCAGAGCAGGACCCGCCATTGCAGTTCATGCGGGTAGAACCCGAACATCAACTGGTTAAAGCGTTCTGTGATAACCCCCCAGCACGCGCCGGTGATCTCAGTAGAATCCAGACACTCGCGCCGACTCGATGCGTTCCACGAATCCTGCCAAGCCCACGGAATGAACTCCCAAAGCAGAAAAGCAACAACGACCACCGACACGATTGTCATAATCGAGTTCGGGATCGAAGAGAACAGATTCTCGCGGGACCACTTCAGGATGCCGGTCTGGCCCAGAGGCGCAGGTTGCTCCTCGAGCATCTCGGTGCGGACGTAAAATTGATCACTCATATCACCGCTCCTTCAGTTTAACAGAGTTGTTATAGATATTCATCACCATCGAAATGCTGAGCGAGATGATCAGGTAGCACAGCATCAATAACATGATGCACTCCATCTCTCGCCCGGTCTGGTTCAGCGTAATGCCGCCCAGTGTGCCGGTAATGTCCATATAGCCAACCGCGATCGCCAGAGACGAGTTTTTGGTCAGGTTCAGGTATTGCGAAATAAGCGGCGGAATGATCACGCGCATGGCTTGTGGCAAAACCACCAAGCTCATCGTCCGCTTCGGGCGAAGCCCCAGCGCGCTTGCAGCCTCGGTTTGCCCATGCGAAATTGCCATGATCCCGGCACGCACAGCCTCGGCAATAAACGCAGCCGTATAGAGCGACAGGGCGACCAACAGCGCAATCAGCGAGTTCCGCATATAAATGCCACCTTGGAAGTTAAAGCCCTTCAGTTCCGGGTACTCCAAAGTGATCGGTTGCCCCATAACAAAATGCACAATAACGGCTGGCAATATCAGGATGCCAAGCTTGATCCAGAAAGTGGGAAGAATTTCACCGGTTGCTTCCTGGCGGGCTTTTGCCCATTTTCCAAAGAAATAGATGCCAACAATCGACAAGAGAAAAACGACAACCACAGCCATTGAACCGTCACCGAAAATCGGACCCGGTAAATAGAACCCGCGATTGGTAAACGCAAACGCGTCAAACAGCATAGAAGCCGTCGCGGCATCCCCGCGAAACGCGTTGGGTTGCGGCAAGACCTCGATAAATATGGCCATGGAGAAAACGATCCACAGCAAAACCGGTACATTGCGGAAGGTCTCGATATAGACGGTCATTAATCGCGCCACAATCCAGTTTTTGGATAGGCGCATCACGCCGATAACAACACCGAGTACGGTTGCAATAACGCAGCCAAGAAATGCCACCAAAAGGGTATTGAGCAAACCAACGACAGCGGCACGCAAATGCGTGTCTTGTGAATTATATTCTATAAGCCTTTGGTTAATGTCATAACCGGCAGCATCTGATAGAAATCTAAATCCGAGTGGTTTGCCCAAGGCGGCCAGATTTGTCAGCATGTTGTCAACCAGCCAGGCAGCGCCGAGCATAAACAACATAAGAACTATAATCTGGATCGTCATGGAACGATAGCGGGTATCGTAGATAAGCATACTGAGTCTAAATGACCCGGATGCGGTCTGGTCGGCCATTGCCATGGCGTCCCCCTCTTGTTGGATGTCCGGCCCTGCTTCAATGCGGCGTGGTTTTTCCCGCGCCTGCAATATGAGCCAAATCGATTTAATTTGAGTATATTTACATAAAGTTGGGGCGCGCCGGTGTGGCGCGCCCCGAATGGTTGATCAGATCAACGGAAAGGTGGCGAGTAGATCAGGCCGCCTTGTGTCCATTGCGCGTTCAGACCGCGCGAGAGGCCAATGGCAGTGCTTTCGCCGATATTGGCTTCAAACACTTCGCCGTAGTTGCCGGCAACGCCGATAACACGTTGTGCCCATTCAGCGTCAAGGCCGATCATTTCGCCGAGCGAACCTTCGGTACCCATCAAACGGTTGATTTCCGGGTTGCTGGTTCCGGCAGCCATTTCAGCCAGGTTTGCCTGAGTCACACCCAGCTCTTCAGCTGTGATCAGTGCGTTCAGAGTCCAGCGTGCGATGTCACCCCACTGGTCGTCGCCGTGGCGAACGAGCGGGCCGAGTGGCTCTTTCGAGATGATTTCAGGCAGCAATGTGTGTGCGTCTGCATCTTCGAAAGTTGCACGTGTCGCAGCAAGGCCGGAAGCGTCTGTGGTGTAAACATCACATGCGCCCGAGAGATACTGCTGCTGAGCTTCTGCATTGGTTTCGATTGGCACTGGCTCATAAGACATGCCGTTTGCACGGAAGTAGTCAGCCAAGTTCAGCTCGGTGGTTGTACCGGTTTGGATACAAACGGTTGCGCCGTCCAGTTCGGTTGCGGAAGTCACACCCAGATCTTTGCGAACCATGAAGCCTTGGCCGTCATAGTAGTTCACGCCAACGAAAGTGAATTTCAGGTCAACGTCGCGGCTGAATGTCCATGTGGTGTTACGTGCCAGCAGGTCGATTTCGCCAGATGCCAACGCGGTGAAACGAGTTTTACCGGTTGTAGGAACGAATTCAACAGCGTCCGAGTCACCCAGAACAGCGGCAGCAACAGCGCGGCAGAAGGTGACGTCAAAACCGCCCCAAACACCGTTTGCATCCGGAGCAGCAAAGCCCACGAGACCTGTTGATACGCCGCATTTCAGCACGCCATTTGCTTTCACGTCATCAAGGGTGCCTGCAGATGCAGCACCGGCCAGAACGCCAACAGCGGCGATTGTGCCTAGTAGTACGGATTTTTTCATTTTTACCTCTTCCTGTGGTCCCGAAGTTTCGGGGGTTTCCGGCAACAATTGCCAGAATCAAATTTAAGTGTTCGCCCATTCAGGCAGACATCCGATTTTGAACAATTCATAGCGCTTTGGTCAAGAGGTCATTCTGTTTCGTGATTATAGGTAAGTATTATTTACTATAATAAGAAGCAAATTAGTGCGATTGAGTCACATATAGAGGAACAATACTGGAACAAATCTAACCGGAAGCGAAGACTGAGTTGTCAAGCTTCCATTCTATTCCAACATGCGAATCATCTCATTTGTAAATGATTAGTCGAAAATCGTTTTGCAGGGCCAGTTCGCCTCTGTTGAGATATAGGTCATTCTGTTTTACCTAAATTGGTGCAGTTCTGCTCAATTAGCGAAAGGAGGACTCAAACAATTCGGACATTATTGCGACCAAGACGACAGAAAATTCGGATTTGAAAGGAAAAATAATTTGGAATGTAGCAATTGTTCGGAAAAACCCAAAAACCGGTAAGCTCTTCCGGCGCTTATTTTCAATTTTCCCTAGATCATACTCACAGCACGCTCAATCAGAAGGAATGTCTCCCGCTTTGAATTGGCAAGTGCTTCCGCGTCATCGTCAACGCCCCATTGCTCGATCTGCCAGTCTTCATCCATCCGAGACAGTGCCCACGCCTCTGCCGCACCGATCCGCCCCCTGGACACCGCAAGCGCCAACACGAGCGAACCGGATAGAGTGACCCAGTCATAGAGCGCGGTTAACGCAAAGCCGCTGTAGCCTTTTACAATGTCGGTCAGGTTTCTGATACTGTCCCGAGGCTGTTCAACATGAACAATACCCGTGGTTGCGACCAAAGGAGACCCTAGTTCCTCCGCTGACCATGCCAATAACGGGTCCCACGCCTGTTTTTGCCGTTCGATCAATTCCTGCGGGTTATCTGCGCGGTAGCAAAGCAGATCTGTCTCACCATAAAGGGCGATTTTGGCTGAAATTTCCGCGCGCTCATCAACGGCTTGGTCCAGCGCCGCGTGGGTAAACCGGGTGTAGGGCATTTTGCCGAAATCGACCTTGCCCTCCACGGCCCGCCATTCCGCCGCAACTTCCGCAGCCAGAGCTTCAGTTGGTAAAACCAGAGCGCGTTTTAGCGGTGTTTTTATTGCGCGCCCGTCCAGCGCTACGGAAAATCCGTCCGCGACGCCAACCACATCAACGCGCTCCCAGAACCGCTTTAGTTCGAACTCCGCCACCTCAACCTCCCCAAATTTCGCTTAGCGCCGCGCCCAGTTCGGCAAAATCATCAATTATTACATCAGCTGCACCAAGGCGGCTCACCGGATGGTAACCCCAACTCACGCCGATGGTTGAAAATCCGGCCGCACGGCCCATTTCCATATCGAACTCGGTGTCACCAACCATCACCGCACGCCCTGCCTCAGCGCCGGTTTCGCTCAATGCCTGATGCAGCATCGAAGGGTGAGGCTTGCTTGGGTGGTGATCCGCCGTTTGTGAGGTGATGAAAAAGTGTTCGATATCATGAGCCTTATAGGCATGGTCCAGGCCCCGCCGAGCTTTGCCCGTGGCCACACCCATCAGGATTTCATCTATCTTGTGCAGGCGTTCCAGAGCTTCGCGCGCGCCGGGGTAAAGCGGGGTATTAACTTCGCCGCCAAGCTCGGCCCGCATATCAAAGAAGGTTTGCTGGATGATATCCACAACCCGTTGGTTTTCAATTCTATCAAGCCCCGGCATCAGTGCCGCAACGGCTGCGCTAAAGGACAGCCCGACAATCGAAAGAATCTCCCCATCTGTGAGTTTCGCATGACCGGCGGCCTCGATGCCTCGCGCCATTCCCATTAAAATGAACTCCTGACTATCCATCAGGGTGCCGTCCATATCAAAAACGACCAGCTTCAAATCGCTCATTCGAAAATCGCAAACGGGTCTTTTGGGGCCCATTTCAGGTTCCAGCCGAACATGGCCCAACTGCGGGCCATGTGTTCGGGCAAGGGTGCCTCAAACATCATCGGTTTTTTAGTGAACGGATGGACCAGCGAAATCGAGCGCGCGTGCAGGTGCATTTTGCGGCTGATATCCCCGCCGATCTTTGCCCCCCAGCCTTCGCCATCATTGCTTTGGCTACTGCCACCGTATTTGCCGTCCCCCACAATCGGGCACCCGATTTCGGCCATATGGGCCCGCAACTGGTGGGTGCGGCCCGTAACCGGCACCAAGCCGACCCATGTGGCGCGGGTGCCTACGGTTTCGATCAACGCATAATCGGTGGTGGCACGTTTGGCGCCGGGGGTGCTATCGACCTCGTCGGGGTGAATGCAGTGCATTTTTTCACCCGCACCATGCGGCCCGTGGCCAGAGGCCTTGACCAACCCATATTGGATAGTGCCCACCCGCTCGGGCAAGCGGCCCGCGACCAGTGCCCAATAAACCTTTTTGGTTTCACGATCATGCAGGGCTTTGGAAAGCGCCTTGGCCGCTTTGCCCGTGCGCGCCAACATTAGCACACCCGAAGTATCCTTATCCAGCCGATGCACCAGCTTGGGCTTGTCCTCATTGCCGAATTTCAATTCTTCTGACAGCATATCGATATGAATATCATGCCCCGTGCCGCCCTGCGTGGGCAAACCCGCGGGTTTGTTGATCACGATAAAATGCTCGTCTTTGAACAGCACCGCATCCTGAATCATCTTGCGGTCCGCGTCGGTCACAACCGCTATATTGCGCTCCCGCAACTCGCCGGCTTCGGGCAACGGCGGCACCCGCACGTCTTGCCCGGTTTCGAGCCGTGTACCGGATTTCACCCGCCCGCCTTCCACACGGATCTCGCCCTTGCGGCACATTTTTTCAATGCGCCCCTGCGAGATATGCGGGAACATCCGCTTGAACCAGCGGTCCAGCCGCTGGTCTTGGCCATCGTCGTCAACGGTTACATGTTGCACACCACTCATGATATCATCCTTGCTATCGCCATGCCCGCAACCAGCGCCAGCAT
>DFBP01000042.1:6994-7976 GCA_002366685.1 Rhodobacterales bacterium UBA3077
GTCATCAAAAACGGGGCGAAGCGGCCAAAGCTGCCATCCATCCGCTCCATCAGGTAAATCGCCGCCAGCCCCATCAGAAACGAGCCAACAATGTTCACAAACATGGTGCCATAGGGAAAGCCCGTACCTAGCGCACGGATCATCATCCCTCCGCTGAGATGCCGCATCGAGGCCCCAATTGCCCCGCCCAAAGCTACTTGCAAAATTACCGGCATGCCGCCTCCTTTACTTGCCGCGCTTTTCGCGCAAGCGAGCGAAATAGTCGAGCCGTTTTTTCAGCTCGCGCTCATGGCCGCGCTCAACCGGCAGGTAATAAACGCCGCGTTTCATGGTGTCGGGAAAATAATTTTGCCCCGAAAATCCGTCCTCGGCATCATGGTCATACTGGTAACCCTCACCGTAACCCTGATCTTTCATCATCGCCGTGGGCGCATTCAATATATGCTTGGGCGGCGGCTCGGAGCCGGTTTTTTTCGCATCCGCCATCGCGTTTTTGTAGGCGGCATAAGCAGCGTTGGATTTGGGCGCCAGCGCCAGATACATCACCGCCTGCGCCAGTGCCAGCTCTCCCTCGGGCGAGCCGAGCCGCTCGTAAGTCGCCCACGCATCAAGGCATTGCCGCTGCGCTTCCGGGTCGGCCAAGCCGATATCCTCCACCGCCATGCGGGTGATGCGCCGCGCAAGGTAGCGCGGGTCTTCCCCACCGGTCAGCATTCGCGCCAGCCAATAAAGGGCCGCGTCCGGGTCGCTCCCGCGCACCGATTTATGCAATGCCGAAATCAGATTATAATGCGCCTCGCCCGATTTATCATACTGCGCCGCGCGCCGGTTCAAACGCTTCGAAAGCGTATCGCGGTCGGATTTTCCATCCCAGCCAAAAACCTGCTCCAACATGTTCAGGAGCGCCCGCCCGTCGCCATCAGCCATTTCCTGCAACGCATCGCGCGCATCGGCATCTAGGGGCAAATGCTTGCCAAGCTCC
>DFBP01000239.1:0-212 GCA_002366685.1 Rhodobacterales bacterium UBA3077
GCCTTCTTGAGCTTTTCCTTCCGTAGATAAGCCGCGACTAAATCAGCATCTTCGCTACTATAACCGTTGGTGGTCATGATCTCGGTGACAATCTCCCCATGCATCTTGCGAAGCGAAAGCCGCCATTTCTGATAGCCTTGTCGGTTTTTCGGATAAGTATCCCGCGGGATTTCCCAACGGCGGACATGCTGGGCCCGCGCGGCGATCCGCAA
>DFBP01000239.1:249-2070 GCA_002366685.1 Rhodobacterales bacterium UBA3077
GCATAAACCGACTCGTAGGGCCGCTCACCGCCATCAACCTCGATTTTGCGTGGGTCCTCCGCGTTCACCGCATCAATGGCGGCCATCACGGCCTTAAAATTTTCGCTTGGCTGGAAAGTCATTTGCCTGCCCCCTTTATTGTTTTTCATCCGGCGCACAATACCACACCTGTGCGGGATATACATAAGATACCCTTTTTTGATTAGAAGACCCGCGCGAACCTTTGTCGCACATAAAAAAACGCCCCGAGGTTTCCCCGGGGCGTTCTAAATTCTCAATCACAGGGTCTCCCCCACAAAAAGGCGTTAGCCCTTCTCTTCGATGATTTCCACCATGTGAGAGATCTTGTTGACCATGCCACGAACGGACGGTGTGTCTTCAAGCTCACGGGTTTTGTGCATCTTGTTGAGGCCCAGACCTTTGAGCGTAGCCAGCTGGTCTTTCGGGCGGCGGATCGGCGAGCCGGTCTGCTTTACAACGATGGTTTTTGCCATTGTGTTGCTCCTTAAGCTTCAGCGGGCGCAGCAGCTTCTTCCGAAGCGGCTGGGGCTGCGGTTTCACGGGCTGGCAGAATGTCAGAGACCTTCTTGCCGCGGCGCTGCGCTACGTTGCGCGGGCTACCCATTTTCTTGAGGCCGTCCATCGTGGCGCGGATCATGTTATACGGGTTCTGCGAACCGGTGGATTTCGCCACCACGTCCTGCAGGCCCAGCATTTCAAATACCGCACGCATTGGACCACCAGCAATGATACCGGTACCGGCAGGGGCTGTCCGCATCACAACAGAGCCGGCGCCGTGGCGGCCGAACATGTCATGGTGCAAAGTGCGCCCTTCACGGAGTGGCACGCGGATCATCTGGCGTTTGGCTTGCTCGGTGGCTTTGCGAATGGCTTCAGGAACCTCTTTCGCTTTACCTTTACCAAAGCCAACGCGGCCTTTTTGATCACCTACAACCACGAGTGCCGCAAATCCGAAGCGCTTACCGCCCTTTACCGTTTTCGACACGCGGTTGATCGCTACCAAGCGATCGGCAAATTCCGGTGTTTCCTCGCGATCGCGACGTTTACCCCGGCGATTATTATCTTCTCTTGCCATATCGCTCTCCTAGAATTTCAGGCCGCCCTCACGGGCAGCATCTGCGAGCGCCTTGACTTTCCCGTGAAACAGGAAGCCACCGCGATCAAAATAAACATCTTCAACACCGGCCTTTTTAGCACGCTCGGCAATAGCCGCGCCTACTTTGGATGATGCTTCGATATTGTTTTTGCCCACTACACCGAGGTCTTTCTCCAGCGTCGAGGCCGCAGCCAAGGTAACGCCATTGAGATCGTCGATGATTTGAACGGACATGTTTTTGCCCGAACGGTGGACGCTCAAGCGCGGACGGCCATTGGCCATCTTGCGCAATTTGTTCCGAACGCGCATGCGGCGTTTCAGAAACAACTGTCGTTTTGTGTTTGCCATTATCGCGCTCCTTATTTCTTCTTGCCTTCCTTACGGAAGATAAATTCATCTTTGTATTTGATGCCTTTACCTTTGTAAGGTTCGGGTTTGCGCCATGCGCGGATGTTAGCGGCTACTTGGCCAACTTGCTGCTGATCATTGCCCTCAACCACCACTTCGGTGTTTTTCGGAACAGTGATCTTGATCCCTTCAGGGATGTCAAACAGCACGTCGTGTGAGTAACCGAGCGAAAGTTTCAGAACGTTGCCTTGCAGCGCCGCACGATAACCAATCCCGTTGATCTCAAGTTCTTTCTTGAAACCACCGGTTACACCCTGCACCAGGTTGGCGATCTGGGTGCGGCTCATGCCCCACTG
>DFBP01000239.1:2154-2714 GCA_002366685.1 Rhodobacterales bacterium UBA3077
CCAGACTGTGTAGCCGATACGCCAGCTGGCATTTCAACAGGTTTTTTACCAATTCTTGACATGAAAACCTCCTAAAATACCGTGCAGAGGACTTCGCCGCCGACATTGTCGGTACGAGCCTGTGCATCGGACATAACGCCTTTCGGCGTGGATACAATCGCGATGCCGAGGCCCTGACGAACCTGTGGAATATCGCTTACGCCGGAATATACGCGACGGCCCGGAGTGGAAACGCGCTTCAATTCGCGGATCACCGGTTCGCCATCAAAATATTTCAGCGAGATTTCGATCTCTGGTTTGCCGTCGCTATCCACGCTAGCTTCATAGCCGCGGATATAGCCTTCGGATTCCAGCACATCGAGCACCCAACCGCGCAGCTTGGAAGCCGGGGTTGTGCAGGTGGATTTGTTACGCATCTGAGCATTACGGATACGGGTGAGCATGTCGCCCAACGGATCATTCAAATTCATTGTTCAGCCTCCCTTACCAGCTAGATTTAACCATGCCCGGAATCTCGCCCTTAGAGGCCAGATCACGGAGCGCGATACGCGACATACGAA
>DFBP01000239.1:2831-5437 GCA_002366685.1 Rhodobacterales bacterium UBA3077
AGCTCGGCGCGTTTGGCAGCATATTTTGCTACAAGACGCTCGCGCTTCAATTGACGCTGGATCATTGATGTTTTTGCCATGTTTTCTCCTCCCCGCTTACGATGTGAACGGCACGTTGAAATGCTTCAACAATGCGCGTGCTTCATCGTCTGAACCAGCGGTGGTGCAAATGACGATATCCATACCCCACATGACATCTACTTTATCAAAGTCGATCTCAGGGAAGATGATGTGCTCTTTCAGGCCCATGGCATAGTTGCCACGTCCGTCAAAACTTTTCGGGTTGGAGCCGCGGAAGTCGCGGATACGAGGCATAGCCACGGTGGTCAGACGGTCGAGAAATTCGAACATCCGGTCGCCGCGCAAGGTCACTTTACAGCCCAAAGGCATGTCTTCGCGAACCTTGAAACCCGCAATCGAGTTGCGTGCCTTGTTGATCACCGGTTGCTGACCTGCAATCAGGCCCATATCGGCAACAGCCGAACGGATCTTTTTGCTATCGGCAACGGCTTCACCAACACCCATGTTCAGCACGATTTTATCGAGCTTAGGGATCATCATGTCGTTTTTGTAGCCAAACTCTTCTTTCATCGCAGCACGGATGCTGTCGTTGTAAAGAGATTTATAGCGAGGTGTATAATCAGCCATTGATCACTTCCCCCGATTTTTTGGCGAAACGCACTTTTTTGCCGTCAACATCTTTGAAGCCAACGCGTGTAGCGCCGCCATCTTTAGGGTCAACCAGAGCAAGGTTGGAAAGCTGGATAGCAGCTTCCTGCGGCACGCGGCCACCTTGCGAAGTTTGCGTTTGTTTGGTGTGGCGGATCACGGTGTTCACACCGGAAACCACAGCTTTGCCGGCGGAAGGCAGCATTTGGGTGATCTCACCCTCTTTGCCTTTGTCCTTGCCTGTCAGCACGATGACCTTGTCACCTTTGCGGAGTTTAGCAGCCATTACAGCACCTCCGGCGCAAGTGAGATGATCTTCATGAAGTTCTTGGCACGAAGCTCGCGAACAACTGGGCCAAAAATACGGGTGCCAACAGGCTCGCCCGCGGTATTCAGGATCACGGCGGCGTTGCCGTCGAACTGAATGGCGGTGCCATCCGGGCGCTGAATCGCTTTTTTGGTACGAACGACAACGGCTTTACGCACGTCACCTTTTTTCACGCGACCGCGTGGGATGGCTTCTTTTACCGATACGACAATAATGTCGCCAACGGAAGCGTAACGACGCTTCGAGCCACCCAGAACCTTGATACACTGAACACGGCGTGCGCCGCTGTTGTCAGCCACCTCAAGGTTTGTCTGCATCTGGATCATGATTTTACTCCCGACCTGTGGAACTTTGCAGTTTCAGCCCCACGGTTTCGATTAAACTGTTTAGTCCGTCAGGACTTCCCAGCGTTTTGATTTCGAGACCGGCGCGCATTCTTGAATGCGAACTTTGTCACCAACCTTGAAAGTCTCGTTAGCATCGTGGGCCCGGTATTTTTTGGACTTGCGGATGGTCTTTTTCAGAATGGGGTGCTGTGTGCGGCGCTCAACAGAAACGGTTACGGTTTGTGTGTTGGCGTCAGAGGTCACAGTGCCCTGCAATATACGCTTTGGCATTATATATCCCCTTACTCAGCAGCCGCCGCAGCGGCCTTTTCGTTCAAAATGGTTTTTACGCGGGCAGCCTCACGGCGAACCGTGCGCATACGCGAAGTGTTTTCCAGTTGGCCAGTGGCCCCCTGAAAACGCAGGTTGAAGCTCTCTTTCTTCAACGTTTCGAGCTCGGAAACGAGCTCCTCGGGCGTTTTAGCCCGCAAATCAGCGGCATTCATGTTGTTTTCCTTTATCAACATCACTGGGAGGCCCATAGCGGTCACCCTGATTCCAGTGGAGTCAGTCATCAAGAGGGCCTCTATAGGGGGGATTCGGGGGGATGGCAAGGGGGGAGTTAGGCGAGGCATCCAAATGGCAAAATAGTCTATCTCGGGTATTCGTAGAGTTTCGCGAATACAAATCAAGCCGAGCTTTCAAAGAAACTGCAATTTGGTGCTTTGATCAATTTACTCTGCGATCATTTTCAATGAGGCCCATCGACATGGGCTTTGCTCAGGTCCATTGCTCGTTTTGTCATCACAAGATCAAACCGCTTAAAAAATGAAAACAATATGGCAATTGGGATGTCAATTTCGACAGCGCGAACGCTCTCAGGAGTTTGAACAAACTCTTCAGATTCCACTAAATACGCCACCACTCCCGGAGAATGGATTTCTCTTTCTGCATTCTCGTTGAAAGCAATACGGATACCCACTAACCGCTCTGCTTCATTTGCCAGGCCTTGCTGTTTAAGAAATTCTATTAGTGCCTTGGTATCAGACTTATCGGCCGCGACACTTCCTTCGAAATCATTGTATTGTACACCAGCTTGAAAAATATCCATTTTTTTAGTCTTTCCGCATTAATAAATACTCTCCCATATGTAGTGATCTAATTTTCGTTTACAATATTAGATTGTCTTTGGTTTACATGCCCCCCCCAAAAATTTGAATATCAGGTAGTTATGAGAGAGGGCAACAAATGTTAACTAATTGCCCGTGCCCCGCACGGGCAGC
>DFBP01000197.1:0-1214 GCA_002366685.1 Rhodobacterales bacterium UBA3077
TTTGACCATCTTCACCTTGCCACCGGCCTTTTGCACAGCGGCTTCAAGGTTGGGGCCAAGCGATTTACACGGGCCACACCACGGCGCCCAGAAATCAACAATCACGGGCACGGTTTTGGAGGTTTCAACAACATCCTGCATAAACGTGGCTTCGGAAATGTCTTTGATAAGGTCTTGGTTTTCGGTCAGGTCCATGGCGAACATCCTTTAATTTCTGTTTGGTCCCTATGTGTGCCCTTTGCGAAGAATTTTCAAGCGGGGAAAACGATTCCAGAGGGGGACCAGCACCTCTTGGCTAAGATGGCCTTTTGATCTGCCGCGCTCGGCTCAGCTTGCTCGGAAATCGAGTCCGTGCTAATGTCTGAAAATAAGAAAAAAAAGGGGAATAAAAAATGAATGTCGCGCGCAATTTTATGTTACTGGGCTCAGTCTTTTTGATCATCGGGATTGTGATAGGGATGTATATGGGAGGTTCGGGTGACCACGGACTTTCGGTCAGTCATGCGCATATCAACCTTCTTTGCTTTACGCTATCGGCGGTATTCGCGCTCACTTATAAGACTTTTCCGGCTATGGCCGAAGGAGTGCTCGCACGTGCCCATTTCTGGCTGCACCTTGTCGGCGCGGTAATGGTGAACCTGCTGCTCTTTTTGATGCTTGTCAATGTCATGACCGAGGCCGCGATGGTGCCGCTGGCGCCGATTTCTGAACTTCTGGTGCTTCTAGGCGTTCTTGCTTTCGGATGGAATGTCTGGAAAAACGCACAGTGAGCCAGCGCCGTTTTCCGGCAGTGCATACGCCGGAAGTGGCCCTATAGCAAAGCCAATAGCGCCCGATGCCGGTTTAGAAATTCGGCCTTCACCCGCATCGGGGCGCGCAAGGGCAAGAATTCATCTTCGATGCCCGCCAGCTTTGGCACGCCAAACAGCTTGTCCGCTTCTTTACGGTCAAACCCTGCGATCTGGATGGCTTCTAACCATGCCGAGATTTTATCGGCGCGTTTAATCTGTTTCTTCACCGCATCCGGCACCTGCCCGGGCAGGCCAAAGCGCAAAAGCACCGCGGCCATCAGCCGGTCGTCGAGCTCTTTATAGCCCGGTCCAACGGCGGACTTAACTGGCGAGATCATATCGCCGATCACATATTCCGGTGCATCATGCAGCAGCGCCACCATGCGCCATTTCGCAGGCGCTTTCGGCGCGATTTGCCCGTAA
>DFBP01000197.1:1265-3511 GCA_002366685.1 Rhodobacterales bacterium UBA3077
TCAATCTCGATATCCAGCGGTGCGGGGTTCAAGAGGTCCAACCGGCGGCCGGAAAGCATGCGTTGGTAAGCGCGGGGGGGCATAGGGAACTCCGTTATAGTGCCGGTTGTGTATAGGATAGAATCCTGCTACTTGGCGAGGCGAAAACTTCCCAACCGTTCAGGAGCCACCGATGGCCGACTATATTGTAAAAGACATCAACCTTGCGGAATTTGGCCGTAAAGAGCTGGATATTGCCGAGACCGAAATGCCGGGCCTGATGGCGCTGCGCGAGGAATATGGCGAAAAGCAGCCCTTAAAGGGCGCACGCATCGTTGGCTCCCTGCATATGACCATTCAGACCGCAGCCCTTATGGAAACATTGGTGGCCTTGGGCGCTGATATCCGCTGGGCAAGCTGCAATATTTTCTCGACCCAAGACCATGCGGCAGCAGCCATGGCGGCGGCGGGCATTCCGGTTTTTGCCATTAAGGGTCAGTCGCTTGTAGAGCACTGGGACTATCTCGACCGCTCGTTCATGTTCCCTGAAGGGGCGAACCTGATTTTGGACGATGGTGGCGATGCCACACTTTATGTGCTGCTCGGCGCGCGTGTGGAAGCTGGCGAAACCAACCTGATTGAGGTGCCGACTTCTGAAGAAGAAGAGGCGATTTTTGCCCAGATCAAAAAGCGCATGGCGGCCAGCCCGGGCTGGTTCACCAAAACCCGCGAGGCGATTTTGGGTGTGTCTGAAGAAACCACTACCGGTGTGCACCGTCTTTATGAATTGTTTGAGCAGGGCCAGCTTCCCTTCCCGGCGATTAATGTAAATGACTCGGTGACCAAGTCGAAATTTGACAATAAATACGGCTGTAAAGAGAGCCTTGTAGACGGTATCCGCCGCGCGACCGACACCATGATGGCTGGTAAAACCGCCGTTGTGTGTGGCTATGGTGATGTGGGCAAAGGCTCGGCCGCCAGCTTGCGCGGTGCCGGTGCTCGCGTAAAGGTCACCGAGATTGATCCGATTTGCGCGCTCCAAGCCGCGATGGACGGTTTTGAGGTTGTAACCCTCGAAGACGCCGTTTCCACTGCTGATATCTTTGTAACCACAACCGGCAATAAAGACGTGATCCGCATCGAACACATGCGCGAAATGAAAGACATGGCGATTGTTGGCAACATTGGCCACTTTGATAACGAAATTCAGGTTGCGGCTCTGAAAAACCACAAATGGACCAATATCAAAGACCAAGTGGACATGATCGAAATGCCAAATGGCAACCGGATGATCCTGCTGTCGCAAGGTCGTTTGCTGAACCTTGGCAATGCCACAGGTCACCCATCCTTCGTGATGTCGGCCAGTTTTACCAATCAGGTTCTGGCTCAGATCGAACTTTGGGAAAATGAAGGCACGTATAAAAACGAAGTCTACATTCTGCCCAAGCATCTCGATGAAAAAGTGGCCCGCCTGCACCTTGATCGCATCGGTGTGAAGCTTTCAACGCTTTCTGACGAGCAGGCCAGCTATATTGGCGTGACGCCAGAGGGACCGTTCAAGCCCGAACACTACCGCTACTAAATGCGGATACTTGCCGTTCAAAGTGATGTGCCGTTTAGCAACGAGACCGGCAAGAGCATCCGCGATGCAGCAATTTTGGGAGCGCTCCGAGAACTCGGGGCGCTCACTTTGTTTGCGCTACGAGATTCCGGGCGCGACCGTGCTCCGGATTGGCTGGACATCTACCCGATTCCAGCCAGTACTCGAAGTATTTGGAAACGTAGCAATCCATTAAGGCCTCTATCCTACGTTTTTAGCGACGCCGAAAAACGGCAGCTTTCGGAAGCGATTGCGACCCTAAAGCCGGATTTCGCGGTGGTCGAGGGCGTGATGCTGCGCGATGCTTTGCCCATTTTGCAGGCCTCCGGGGTGCCTACGATTCTAGATATGCACAACATCGAATCAGAGCTTTTGGCTGCGCATTTAACTAACCGGCGAGACCGCTTCTGGCCCGGAAACTTTTTGCAGGAAGTGCTGCGCAAACCTGCCGCTCGCCGTGAAGACAAGTTGGCTGCGAAAAGTGCCGGCCTTGTCTGGACCTGTTCGCAAGCTGATGCCCTGAAAATTTCGGGAGCGCCTAAAGTTGTTCCTAATCCGGTGCCCGACCAGCGGGTGATGGACCTTCCCATCTTGTCGGAGCGTTACCTTAGCGGGTCAACCGTCTTTATCGGCCATCTCGGATATTTCCCGAACCAAGTTGCTTTGG
>DFBP01000197.1:3616-4313 GCA_002366685.1 Rhodobacterales bacterium UBA3077
CTGCCAATCCTTGCGGAGGCAGGCTATACCATCATGCCGCTAACCGTTGGAGGCGGAACCCGAATTAAAGCGATTGAGGCACTGGCGGCAGGCGTGGTAATTATCGCAACCGGGAAAGCGGTTGAGGGAATGGGGCTGGAAAACCGGTTTCATTATCTCAACGCGGAGACACCAAGCGAGGCGCTTTCATGCCTGAACGAGTGTTTAGAGAACCCGGAACTTCCGGTCTCGCTGGCAGAAAACGGGCGGGCGTTTGCGGAGGCGAATTTTGGTCAGGAAGCGATTGAATCCGCCGTGGCTGATGCCGTGAATTCGTTTATCAATCCTTAAAGTTTTAGCGCAGTTTTCCCTTTAATTCTAAGGGTTAAAGCGTTGCAAACCGGTGTCCGTCGCTCTAAATTGAAAACATGGCGTTCGGGAGAATCCCGGCAAGGTAACACCTTCGGCGCAGTAGCACCAACATCCTGTTATAATTTGATAAATTCTCTTGGCCGTGAGGTTGAGCGAGGCGTTAAACTTGAGAGTTTAGCGTGGGTGGACGGAGGAGTTGTTGCGCGAACAGCTCCTCCGACTTTTTTTAAAACAACCCCAAAACCAGCCCGATAATTGTGCAGCCGATGGTGACATATCCGCCATCTATCAGCGTGAGGGTGCGGGGTCTCATGCCATAAGCATAGGTGGTGACAATCCACGGCGT
>DFBP01000197.1:4393-4702 GCA_002366685.1 Rhodobacterales bacterium UBA3077
ACGACGATCAGCATAAGGGCGCTGATGATAAACGGTATCGGGTCTTTCCCAGCCCCGCCTTCAACCTGTTCTTTGGTGATTCCGCTGGCTTTCATCCAGGGTTTTGCCAGTGTCATATACCAAAAGGCACCAAAAGCGTAGGCAACGGCGGCGGCCACAAGTACAGCAACATATTCCATATTCACTCTCCCAGTTATTATAGTGCTTTCATTTAGGCCGTCATTCCCGGCAAAAATCAAGCTCTAGCCTTGGGTCGGCCAATGCCGGTGAAGATCGTCAATTACAAATGTATGGGTATGCGCGTGGCCT
>DFBP01000197.1:4758-12738 GCA_002366685.1 Rhodobacterales bacterium UBA3077
ACGCTCAGCGCGGTTGATGCCGTAGCCAAGCCGCCCAGCACCAAAAAGGCAATCTGCATACCGAAGGTCGCCCCGAGCCATCCGGCCAGCGGATAGGTGAGCAGCCAACAGGCGTGAGAAAGCGCAAATTGCGCTGCAAATAAAGCAGGGCGTGACTCCGCATGGGCAGACCGTTGCAGCAACCGCCCCGAAGGAGTTAAAATGGCAGAATAACCAAGCCCGGCCATAAACCACAGCGCCAGCAGTGCCTGAATTTCGGGAAGCGGCGAGAAAAGACCAGCCCCGGCAAACAGGCTCAAGCTGAGCAAAATTGCCCCGGCAACCATCGGCAACCGGTCCCCCGTTTTGGCCAGCACATGGGGCAAAAGCAGCGCGGCAAGCATCGAGCCCAGACCGTAGGCTGCAAATCCGACCCCGACCTGAGCGGCGTCCATCGCGTAGCCGTCACGAATAATCACCACAGTGTTTACGATCACCATTGCGCCACCCGCCGCCGCAGCCATGTTCAGGCTCAGGAGGCCGCGCAGGCGCGGGGTGGCCAAATAGGTCCGGGTGCCATTTGTCAGGCGCAGCCAAAACGGTTGCTCTTTTCGGGTTGTTTGTCGTGGTGGTAGCACCGTGATCCAAACCAGCCACGCTGAAGCGAAAAACCCGAGGGCGGTGCCGACAAACAGCCAGTGAAACGGCATAAGCAGCAATAATGCTGCGGCAAGAGTCGGGCTGATCAGGTTTTCGATGTCATAGGTCAGGCGGGAGAGCGAAAGCGCATGGGTGTACTCTTCTTCATCCGGCAGTACTTCGGGGATAACCGCCTGAAAGCTCGGGGTAAAACTGGCCGAGGCGGCTTGCAGCAGGAAAACCAAAGTATAAATCTGCCAAATCTCGCTGACAAATGGCAGGCATAAAACAATCCCCGCGCGCAGGATATCAAGGCCTATCAGCAAGCGCTTAACCGGTATACGCCCAAACAAAGCCTGGGCCACGGGCGCAACGGTTACATAAGCGATCATTTTGATGGCCAGTGCTGTGCCCAGCACTTGCCCGGCCTTTCCTTCGGCCAGTTCAAAGGCCAGCAAACCAAGTGCAATGGTGGCTAGTCCGGTGCCAAGCAAAGAAACCACCTGCGCACCATAAAGCGTGCGAAAAACTTTATGGCGGAGCAATGCCAGCACTAGGAATAGCCACCCAATTCGCAGACAATCCGCCACTCCTCGGCGCTGACCGGCTGCACAGACAGTCGCGAGTTGTTTACCAAAACCATATCGGCCAAACGCGGATCATCTTTGCAATCCTGCAAGGAAACCGGTGTTGGGAAGCTGCCAACCGCTTTGATATCCACGCACTCCCAGCGAGGATCGTCGGTGGTGCTGTCCGGGTGGGCGAGCTTGCAAACTTCAATCACACCCACAATCATTTTTTCGTTCACCGAATGGTAAAAAAACCCGAGGTCGCCGATTTCCATCAGCCGCATATTGTTGCGGGCCTGATAATTGCGTACCCCGTCCCATTCTTCGCCAGTCTCGCCTTTGGCGAGCTGGTCTTCCCAGCTCCAGGCGTTGGGCTCGGATTTAAAGAGCCAATATTGCATTTCATTCCTCCTTTAAGGGCCGCGCGAGAAGCGCCTCCATTGCTTCGCCGAGGCTTGCGCGTCCCGCAACCACTTCAGCAACTGCCGCCGTGATCGGGGCTTCAACGCCTAGTTTGATTGCCAGTTCGGCGGCGACCTGCGCTGTTGCCAGTCCCTCTACCGTGCCGCCAGTGTGCCCATTGCCACGGCCAAAGGCCAGCCCTTGGGCGAAGTTGCGTGATTGCGCGCTGGCGCAGGTGAGGGCGAGGTCTCCTAGCCCGGAAAGCCCCTGAAAGGTTTCGGCCCGCGCGCCCAGCGCGACTCCGAGTCGCTGCATTTCGGCAAAGCCCCGCGTGAGCAGCGCCGCGCGTGCGCTTTCTCCGAGCCCGGCGCCAATTGCCATGCCACAGGCCAAAGCGATTACGTTTTTAAGCGCGCCACCCGCTTGCGCGCCGATAAGGTCATCGGTGCGGTAGAGCCGGAGCCGGTCAGTTGAAAGCAGCGCTTGTTGCGCGGCATTTCCGCCCGCCAGCGTGAGCGCGGTGGGCAAGTGGGCCGCAATTTCATTGGCAAAACCGGGGCCAGTGAGCACACTCAAATGGGCTTTGCAATGCGCGGCCGCGATCTGGCTTTGTAAAAGGCCGGAACCGGCGTCAATACCTTTGGCGCACAGCACCAGCGGGGCGTCGGGTAAGGTATTTTCTTCAAGAAAAACGCCGGTTTTTTGGGCAGGAAGCACCAGCAAAATGGCTTCGCTTCCGGCTAAGTCTTCAAGGTTGGAAACATGTGAGACGGTTGGTGGGTAGTTCCGCTCAAACGGCTTTGCCCGCGCCCACAATGCCACGTCCAGCCCGCTATGCCCATAGGCCACAGCCAGTGCCGAGCCAAAAGCACCCGCTCCAATGATCCCGATTTTCATTACTATCTCCGAAATGTGATTGCCTGACTTAGGCTCAGGAGGTATCACCGCAAGCATGACCACGCAATATAACATAGATTCCCCGCTCAAAATCGGCACGCGCGGCTCGCCGCTGGCACTGGCCCAAGCTTATGAGACCCGTTCGCGGCTGATGGAAGCCCACGGTATGCCCGAGGCCGCGTTCACTATCGAGGTGATCCAGACCACGGGTGATGCCGTTCAAGACCGGCCATTGTCTGAAATCGGTGGCAAAGGGCTATTTACCAAAGAGATAGAGCAGGCCCTTCTGGATGGCCGCATTGATATAGCGGTGCATTCGATGAAGGATGTGGCTACGGCATTGCCGGACTCGCTGGTGATTGACTGCACATTGCCACGCGAAGATGTGCGGGATGCGTTTATCAGCCGGAAATATGGCAGCATTGCCGACCTTCCCCAAGGCTCCGTGGTTGGAACCTCAAGCCTGCGCCGGCGTGCGCAACTGCTGACCATGCGACCAGATCTAAAGTTGGTCGAATTTCGTGGCAACGTGCAAACGCGGTTAAAAAAACTCGATAACGGTGTTGCCGAAGCAACCTTTCTGGCCTGCGCTGGCCTGCAACGGCTCGGGAATTTCGGTATTGCCAATCCGGTAGAAACCGGCGTTATGCTGCCCGCCTGCGCCCAAGGCGCGATCGGGATCGAACGCAGGCGCGACGACGAAGCATCAGCCACACTGCTCGCGGCCATTCACCACCCGGAAACCTTCACCCGTATCAGCGCCGAGCGTGCTTTTCTGGGTGAGCTGGACGGCTCTTGCCGCACGCCGATTGGCGGGTTGGCCGAACTGGAAGGCAGCAGTTTGCATTTTCGCGGCGAGATCATCCGTCCGGATGGGTCGGAACTTCACAAAGGCTCATGGGACGGTCCGCAAGCCGATGCGGCTTTGATAGGGGCCGAGGCGGGCAAAGAGTTGCGCGCCAAGGGCGGCGAGGGTTTCTTTGGCTAAGCGCCTGCTGCTCACACGCGCCCGGCCACAAGCCGAGGCTTTTGCGAGCGATGTGCGCAATCAAACCGGCCTGACCCCTTTTATCGCTCCGATGCAGGAAATGCGCGACTTGCCGGTCGAGATTGACCTTGCTGGTATTACAGCGCTGGCTTTTACCTCAAAAAATGGCGTTGAAGCCTTTGCTCGAAAAAGCCCGTTGCGTTTGCCGGCCTATTGCGTTGGAAAGGCCACGGCCACCCGTGCACAAGCGCTGGGGTTCGAGGCCAGATCGACGCTGGGCAATGTGGAGTCTCTGAAAGAGATCTTGCCGGACTCGGGCGTGTTGCATCTGCACGGGCGTCATGTGGCCGGGTTGTTGGGGGTTCCACATCTGGCGATTTACGAACAGGTGGCGCTACCGCTGAGCCAAGAGGCAACGGCGCGGCTGAGCGCTGGTGAAATAGCCGCGGTGGCGCTATTTTCGCCCCGCTCCTCACGTTTACTTATGGATATCTGGCAACCGGATTGGCCAAAAGAGCCCGTTTTTTACGCTCTGAGTGAAGCCGTTGCCGCACCGCTTCGCGCGCTAGGCCAACCCCGAATTTGCGATACCCCCGATGCCGCCTCTATGCTGCGGCTTCTTTCCGCCGATTATCCGGCGTGATCCAACCCAGAATCCTTGTTGCGCCGCACCAAGGGCGCTAGACTTTGGCCAGCATGACACCCATATTGAGGACTGTTGCTAATTTGAAGGGCCGCGCAGACAATGACGAAAGAAACCGAACCGGATGAGACGTTGGTCACCGATGTGACCCCGATTCAGGAAGAAGATCATGAGCATGACGAATCGCATGATGATGAACATCATGTTTCTCTGGCTGCGCGGAGCCTTCAAATTCTGGCAATTCTGGCGGCAGGAGCCATTTTTGGCCTGTGGGCCGGGCCTCGGATTGCGCCTCATTTACCGGAAGGAATGGCCCCTGTTGCAGAATGGTTAAGCCCGCAAACCAATGCTTCGACCGAAGCGCTCGGGCAGTTGCGGGCCGAAACCGAAGCGCGTTTGGCAACCTTGGAAACCGGGTTGAAACGGGAGGAAATTGAAGCTCGTCTAGCAAATTTCCAGACAGATATCGTCAATCCTTTGCGCGACCAGATGTCTGCACTTTCGGACCAGATGGCAGCGGCTGATACAACGGCTGTTGAAGCGCGACTTTGGGCCGTTGAAGGCCGTGTTGAGGGGCTCGTGGCTGAACTGGAGAGTTTGCGCGCTTCGTTGGGAAGTATGGCTGAAGAAGGCGGAACCATTTCGGCCGATACAGCGGCGAGTATCGCGGCCTACCGCACGCGTATTGACGCGCTTCAGTCGCAGGTTGACGAGATAACAGCAAGGCAAGGCGAGTTGACCCACGCAATGTCGGCGGTGGCCGCAAATACGAGTCAGCAGGTGGAAGAGGCGCAGCAACTTGTAGAGGAAGCCAGCGAAACTGCGCTTACGATGCAAAAGCGGGTTGCACTGGCTTCGGCCATAACCGAAATGGAAACAGCCCTTCAAACCGGCGCAAGTTTTGGCGAAACGCTGTCAGTTATTGCAGAGATATCCGGAGCGGAGGTTCCACCCGAGCTCCGCACGACTGAAAACGGCATACCCACATTGGAGCTGCTGGAACAAGAGTTCCCACTTGTGGCGCATGCAGGCATTCGAGCGGATATTGCGGGCACGCAAGATAGCGGTCTTTCCGGCATTGGTTCCTTTTTCCGGTCGCAAGTGGCAACACGGTCCTTAACGCCACAAGAAGGCGATAGCGCGGATGCTGTACTTTCGCGCATGGAAGCGGCCCTGAAGCTAGATGATCTGGCGGGCGTTCAATCCGAGGCTGAAGGGCTTTCAGAACCGGCGTTGGGCGAATTGGAAATCTGGCTGGGGCAGGTTCAGGCGCGGGCGGCGGCAATACATGCATTTGAAACTTGGCGCGGCGCGCTGGAAGCAGGTGAGCAATGATCTGGTCTTTGGTGAAAGCCGCAATATTTATAGCACTCGCGACCGCGCTGGCACTTGGTGCCAGTTTTTTGCAGGATACGCCGGGCGAAGTGCGCATCGCTTTTGGCGGGCAGGAAATCAGCCTGACACCACTCGTTTTTGTTATTGGGGCCTTGCTGGCCTTTGCCGTATTCTGGATATTGTTAAAACTGGCAGGTTTGGCCGTGGCAATCCTGCGGTTTTTGCGCGGAGATAAAACCGCCATTAGCCGGTTTTGGGATAAGCGCCGCGAGCAGCGCGGGTATCGTGCCTTGGCCGACGGCATGGTGGCCTTGGCCTCGGGGGAGGGCGCGGTTGCCGTCGCAAAGGCGCAAAAAGCCGAGAAACTTCTAGCAAAACCGGAGCTAACGCGCCTCATATCAGCGCAAGCGGCTGAAATGGCGGGTAATCGTTCACATGCAATCGAAATATATAAAGAACTTCTTGGCAATGACCGCACCCGCTTTGTGGGCGTGCGTGGCTTGATGAAGGCCAAACTGGCCGAAGGCGATACCGAGCGTGCGCTAAAGCTGGCGGAAAAAGCCTTTGCTTTGAAGCCTCGCCACAACGAAACGCTGGACACGCTTTTTGCTTTGCAGTCGCAGTCAGAAGACTGGGCCGGAGCGCGCAAAACCTTGCTTGCTAAAAGCCGTGCCAAGCTTTTGCCCAAAGATGTGGCGGCCCGCCGCGACGCTATCCTCAGCGTTGCCGATGCCATGGCGGCACATGCGGATGGGGACACTTCCAAAGCCCGGGACTCTGCGCTATTTGCCAACCGGAATGCCCCGGCCATGATCCCGGGTGCTGTTTTGGCGGCGCAAGTCTACATTGCTGAAAACACACCTAAAAACGCTGTTAGAGTGCTTAAAAAAGCTTGGGAAGCCAACCCGCATCCTGATTTGGCAGCGGCTTATGCCAGCATTGCCCCGGAGGAAACACCGGAGGAACGGCTGGCCCGCTTTCAACCGCTTCTGAAACTACAGCCCAACCATCCGGAAACGATGATGCTGGAGACAGAACTCCACTTGGCTGCGGAAGACTTTCCCGCAGCACGGCGCAGCTTGGGTAGCTTGCCCGAGGACGCGCCGACAGGGCGTTCACTGGCTCTGATGGCCGCTATTGCACGCGGTGAAGGTGCGCCGGAAGAGGTTGTCCGAAGTTGGCTGGCCCGAGCTGTGAGCGCGCCGCGCGGGGAGTCCTGGGTGTGTTCGGCGTGCCATTCCGTGCACGCCCGCTGGTCACCTACCTGCTCGAACTGCGAAGGCTTCGACACGTTAAGCTGGGAAATCCCAGTTCAGAGTGAAGCATCCGGTTTGGCTGAGGCAATGCTTCCTTTGATCGAGCGGCCCGAGCCGGAACCGCTTGAGGATGCGGAGACGGCTGATGACGTGGCGACCTCGGAAGGTGAAAAATCCTAGTCCCCCAGCTTGGTAGACAAGACAATCGAGGAAACGGTTTTTACAACGCCTTTGATCGTGCGGACAATATCAAGGTCCTGATCCAGTCCTTGCGTGGTTTCACTGCGTAATACCGCGATCATATCGTAGATACCACTTACGGCGTAAAGCCCGTGAATACTGGGTAATTTCTTAAGCTCGGCCAATACCGCGTCACCGGCGCGGGGCTCAACGGCTATCATAACATGGGCTGTAATATTGCGGCGCAACGCAGCTTCGCTAATGCGAACCGTATAGCCTGAAATAATGCCACGATCTTCAAGCTTGCGCATTCTTTCCGTGACAGTGGCGCGGGAAACCCCGAGCGCATGGGATAGCGAAGTGATCGGCTCCCGTGCGTTTTTCAGCAGCATTTCGAGCAATTTTTGGTCTAATGAATCCACGGAGCCACCATAATGTTGAGAATGCTATCATTTCGCGCTGAGATATTGTGCATATCGCCAATTTAGCAGGGCAATCTGACAGTGCAAGCGAATATAGTTTTGAAAACTAAAAGGAGTGCGCGATGAAAAACGTTCTGGTGATGGGTTCGGGAAAAATCGGCCAAATGATAGCTATGATGCTGGCCGAGAGCGGAGATTACCATGTGACGGTAGCGGACTGTGACCCTGTGGGTCTCGCCAAGCTGCCGATACACGCCAAGATCAAACCGTTGGAACTGAACGTAAATGATGACGCGGCTCTCAATGCCGCGCTGACGGGCCAATACGCTGTTCTAAGCGCACTCCCCTTTGCGCTCACGACGCGCGTGGCTCGGGCCGCTGTAGCTGTGGGCGTGCATTATTTTGATCTTACTGAAGATGTCGCCTGCACGCGGGTTGTCAAAGACCTCGCGCAGGGCGCCGAGACCGCGCTGGTGCCGCAATGCGGGTTGGCACCGGGGTTTATCTCTATCTGTGCGCATGATCTGGCCGGTCGGTATGATCATTTGCAAGATGTAAAAATGCGGGTGGGTGCGCTGCCGAAATATCCGGCAAACGCCATGAAATATGCGCTGACTTGGTCAACCGAGGGTTTGATAAATGAATATCTGAACCCTTGTGAGGCTGTGGT
>DFBP01000197.1:12796-16979 GCA_002366685.1 Rhodobacterales bacterium UBA3077
TACGAGGCCTTCAACACCTCCGGTGGGCTCGGAACGCTGTGTGAAACTTTTGAAGGCAAAGTTAACAATCTGAACTATCGAACCGTGCGTTACCCCGGTCATAGGGATATTCTTAAACTGTTGCTGCAAGACTTACGCCTTGGCGAGCGCCCCGAACTGGTGAAAGATATCTTTGAAACCGCGCTTCCGTTTGCTTCGGAAGATGTCGTGCTGGTTTTTGTGTCCGTCACTGGCAAAAAACAGGGCCGGTTTGTGCAGGATGTGTTTACACAGAAGTATTATGCGCAGGAAATCGGTGGGCAGGTCTGGAGCGCGATCCAGATCACCACCGCTTCTGGAATATGCGCCATGGTTGATATGCTGGCACAAGGCCAGCTCAAACAATCGGGCTTTTTGCGGCAAGAAGATGCGGACTTTGAAACCTTTATCAACAACCGGTTCGGGCGCTATTACGCTGCTGCGTAACCGCTAAGCTGGAATTCCAAAAGGCGGGTGCCCTCGGCTACCAGATCAAACCTTCGTTGCTCGAGTGACCAGCGCATTGACAGCCCCTGAATAAGCGCCAATGTGAGCGCTGCAGCGTCTTCTGCGTTGATCTCTTTGAGGTCTCCAACGTCAATGGCGGATTGGAAAAGTGAAGTAAACAAGGCGTGGCGGCGCGCCTGCATCGTGGCAAACTTTTCCCGCAAGGCCTCGTTTTCCGCGTGCAACTCGCGAGAATACAGAATTGCAGGAATGGCAGGAGTTTTAACGATAAAGGCAAACTGGCGCGCAACAATGGCGCGGAGGCGCTCCATGGCGGGCGCGTCCGACTGCATTATTTTGGCGGGCATGGTGCTGCCAATACGAGCGGCTACCGCCTGCCAAATCTCTTTTTTACTTGGAAAATGACGAAAGATCGCCGCTTGTGAAATCCCTACGGCATCGGCCAGCTTTTGCGTGGTCATACGGTCGGGGCCGAGTTCGGCGGCGAGGCGCATGGCCTCGTCGACGATCTGTTCTTTTCGCTCAGCGGCGGGCTTTCTTTGTCGTGTCATTTATTTTCCTGTGCCAGCTACATCAAACCGATACCCAGCGTGGCAGCTGGTACAGTTTTCCATTAGCACACCAAGGCTTACAGTTACCAGTTGGCTGTCGCCCGTTTCGGTGGCTTGTTGGGCCAGATCATCAAACAGACCATGAGTGGCCATGCCGTGCAGTTTAAACTCGATCGGCAATTTGCCCATTAGCGAAGCGGCTTCCCCTTCGGTTGCGACCATACCGACAGGCGTTGCAAGCTCGGCCACGGTTGCCATATCGTCTTCGGCAATGGCCGTTACAATCCCCTGCACAGCCTCGAGGAAGGTCCGCATTTCGCCAAGAACAAGATCACGTTCGCCTGAATTGAGCATAATCGCGGTGCGGCCGTCGTCGGCTTGCTCTACGCTTCCCTCAATGATGAATTTGTAACCGCCATAAGCGATGACACACAGTAGCACGACGTTCAAAAGCAGACTTAGTTTTTTCATTATTCGTTCCCGCTATTTAGGTTGGTTGTAGTTTACAAACCGGATGGATTGCAAGGTTTACGCCTTTCGCTTGCGCCCCTTCGATCTCAAAACGATAGCTGGCATGGCAGGTGGTGCAGTTGGCCAGAAGTCCGCCGATTTGTTCGGTAATCACTGCCGGGTCACCCATGTCGGTGGCTTCTTGCGCGATACCGTCAAAAAGCTGATGCGTTGAGACGCCAAGCAAGCGAAACTCTTCCGGGAGCTTGTCGGTGAGCGCCTGTGGCGTTCCGACCGTAGCGCGCATTCCCGAGGCCGAGTTTAGTTCGGCAATCGTTCCCATTTCATCTTCAGAGAGCGCGACCATAGAGCCCTGAACGGTTTCAAGAAACCAGCGCATCTCTTCAAGTAAAGCATCCCGCTCGGGAGCGCTTACAACAACAGCCTGCCGCATATCGGTTGATTCAGGTGCCGATTTAACAAAGTTATACTTGTATAAAACAGCGCCTAGCGTGACTAGCAAACCGATATTCAGTATCCAGCTGATTTTCTTCATGATGTCTCCAAATCTGATCTTAATAAGTGATTGCACACTTACTAACTTACGCGCAAGCTTTTTGTCGCTTTTCTGTTGATACTCCTTATAATTAGCGCCAAAGTGCGATTTGCAAAATTTTGACCAAAGAGACAAAAATGCTCGATACCGGGAATGAGAACAAGGGCATGCCGCTTGACGAGGCGTTGTTCAAAGACGCGCGGGTGAACCTGAGCGCGGTGGAGCGGCGCTGCGCCAGCTATAGTGCGCGGCGTTCGGTGAAAAAGGCGCATCAAGCTGCGTGGCTGCTGCGGGCGGTTGGGTTGATCGACCTGACCACGCTGGCGGGCGATGACACGGTGAACCGGGTCAAGCGCTTGTGCGGCAAAGCTAAAATCGCGTTGGACCCAACCATTCAGGCGCAGCTTGGGCTGACCAAGCCCGTGCAAACGGCTGCGGTTTGTGTATACCCAACCATGGTTGAAACCGCAGCAACGGCTGTGGCGGGCACCGGCATCGGTGTGGCCTCGGTCGCGACGGGATTCCCCGCAGGGCTGATCCCGCTTCCGCTCAAACTGGAGGAAATCCGCTACGCGGTGGCTTCGGGTGCAACCGAGATTGATATCGTCATCACCCGCTCATTGGTGATCAACCAGGACTGGGCGGGGCTTTATGACGAAATAAGCCAGATGAAAGAAGCGTGTGGCAAGGCCCACCTGAAAACCATTCTCGGCACCGGTGATATCGCCTCGTTGCGCAATGTTTACCGGGCCAGCATGGTTGCCATGATGGCCGGGGCTGACTTCATAAAAACCTCCACCGGTAAAGAGACGGTGAACGCTATTCTCCCCGTCGGCCTAACCATGGTGCGGGCCATCCGCGAATACAACGCGCTTACCGGCGCGCAAGTGGGCTTCAAGCCAGCGGGCGGGATTTCTACCGCTAAAGATGCGCTGGTCTGGATGTCGATGATGCGCGAGGAACTTGGCACGGATTACCTCCAGCCCCATCTGTTCCGCTTTGGCGCTTCTAGCCTGCTAACAGATATCGAGCGCCAGCTCGAACACCACGCTACCGGCCGCTACTCCGCCGCCAAACACCACGCGATTAGTTAAGGCCCTGACATGAGCACGATTGAAGAGATTTTGACCACCATGGATTACGGCAAAGCCCCCGAGGACCCGAGCGCGGCAAACGCATGGCTTGCGGCCCACCCGCAGCTTGAGCATTTCATTAACGGCACGTTTAAAGCGGATAAAGGCGAGGCGCTGGAGGTTCATAATCCGGCAACCGGTGCGCTCCTTACAAAAGCGCCGATGGCCTCTGGTTCGCTGGTTGACGAGGCGGTCAAAGCTGCGCGCAAAGCCCAGCCAAAATGGGCGGGATTAAGCGGGCATCAACGCGCCAAATACCTTTATGCCATTACCCGCATTCTGCAAAAGCGCTCGCGCCTGTTTGCGGTGCTGGAAAGCATGGATAACGGCAAGCCAATCCGCGAGAGCCGGGATGCCGACATCCCGCTGGTGATCCGCCACTTTTACCACCATGCCGGCTGGGCCGAGATCATGGAAGAGGAACTTCCGGGCCACGGACCGCTCGGCGTATGCGGGCAAATCATCCCGTGGAACTTTCCGCTGCTCATGCTTTCATGGAAGATTGCGCCAGCACTGGCGGCGGGGAATACCGTGGTGCTCAAACCGGCTGAGTTTACGCCGATCACCGCCGCGCTTTTCGCTGAGGTTTGCGCCGAGGCGGGGTTGCCCGCGGGCGTGGTCAACATCGTGTTTGGCGCTGGCGAAACCGGCGCGGCGATATCCGGCCATTCCGACATTGATAAAGTCGCTTTTACCGGCTCTTCCGAGGTGGGTAAGATCATCCGTCGCCAAACAGCTGGCAGCGGCAAAAAGCTCTCATTGGAACTGGGTGGCAAGTCACCCTTCATCGTGTTCGACGATGCGGATATCGACAGTGCCGTTGAAGGCGTGGTCGATGCGATCTGGTTTAACCAAGGCCAAGTGTGCTGTGCGGATTCGCACTTGCTGGTACAGGAGGCTGTGGCCGACAAATTTCTTGAAAAGCTTAAGGACCGCGCTGAAAAGCTGGTGGTGGGCGACCCGCTCGATAAATCAACCGATATTGGCGCAATAGTTGATGCCAGCCA
>DFBP01000183.1 GCA_002366685.1 Rhodobacterales bacterium UBA3077
TTTTGGCAGCGCACCATTGAAAAGGGCGAGCAAGAGGAAAGCGATCTAGCCCATGCGATGAGCCTTTTGGCAAAGCATGGTACCCTTGAAGAAACCCGGCAAAAAGCATTGGGCTGGGCTGAAAGTGCCCGCTCGGCTCTCGCGCCGCTTCCGGATACGGAGCTCAAATCCGTGCTCGGCGATCTGGCTGATTTTGTGGTTTCGCGCGTGGTCTAGACTTTGGCGGCGGCGACCCACCATTCGGGGTTTTCAGCACTTATTTTCGCGCCTGCACGGTCTGCCTCTTCCCGCGTTTTGAATAATCCAAAACAGGTCCCGCCAGAGCCTGACATCCGCGCAAGCTCGCAGCCTTTTTGAGCCCGCAGCGCGGCCAAAACATCCGAAATTACAGGGCATAACTCAACAGCAGCTTTCTGCATATCGTTTCGTTGCTCACGTATGAACGCAAAAAATTCTTGTAAGGCCAGGCCTGAAGGAAGTTCCCGACTGGCCGGATTGTCAACTTTTTCGAGCGCCTTAAAAACCAAAGGAGTTGAAACGGCAGCGCCGCTGTTTACGAGCAAAATGGCAAATTCCGGTAATTCCGGCAGAGGGGTTAGCTTTTCCCCAATTCCCTGCATACGCAGAGGTCGTGATACCATACAGGCGGGCACATCCGCCCCAAGCGAAACGCCATCTGGCAAAGCCCTTTTGGATACCCTCGACAGCAACCGCAAAGCCGCAGCCGCATCAGCCGAACCGCCGCCGATACCGCTCGCAACAGGCAGGTTCTTTTCGAGATGAAGCCCCCTGGGCACTTCGATGAGCGACGCAGCCCGCAAAACCAGATTGTCGGAGGTCGATAACCCCTTGGCAAAAGGGCCGGAGATTGAAAAACCGGAATCAGCCACGCTGATAACGTCTCCCACATCAGGAAACACAACAATGGAGTCCAGCAGGTGGTAGCCATCTTCCCGCTTACCGGTAATGTGCAGGCTCAGGTTTACTTTGGCGCGGGCCAGTTCCTGCATAGTTATTCAGTCGCCAGCACGGCGTCCAATCCTAGCTCCAGCTTGGCGCGAATCCGTTCGGCATCTGCCTCTGCCGGGCCATAGGAAAGCGCGCGCCGCCACTGGAACCGGGCCTCGCGCTTGCGATTCACCATCCAGAGAACGTCACCGAAATGGTCGCTCAAGATCGGGTCGACCGGCAGAAGCTTGACCGCGATTTCCATCGCCCTTTCGGCGTCTTCGTAGCGCCCTAATTGATAATAAACCCAGCCGAGGGAATCCGCAATTGCGCCGCTTTCGGGCTTGGCGGTAACGGCGGTTTCGATCATCGCGAGCGCTTCATCCAGCTTTTCCCCGCGCTCAACCAAAGAATACCCAAGGTAATTGAGCACATCGGCCTGATCAGGGTTGAGCTTTAAGGCCTGACGAAAATCAGCTTCGGCGGCCGGCCAGTCATCGGACGAATGCTCAACAATCGCTCGCGCATAATAAAGCCGCCAAGCCCCCGGAATATCCGGGTCTCGCAAGAGATCAATAGACGCCGTATAAGCCGTGCGCGCTTCTTCCGGTTGGTCGTTTTGGCGCAAGACATCGCCTAACGAACGCCAGAGCGAAAGCTCTTCCGGTTTGAGATTCAACGCAGTTTGCAAAGTTGCGATCGCCGCATCGAGATCCCCGCTTTCACGTTGGTTCAACGCACGGCCAATCAAGGCATTGAGCGCCAACGGGGTTGCCTCCGACACGGCGTCATAGGCTTTGAGCCCGAGGTCAAATTGCCCCTGAATTGTGAGAATATCACCGATCAAGAGCAAGGCTTCTGCATTATCGGGTTGTAAATGGACTGCCAGCCTAGAGTAGAGCAGTGCGAGGCGGTCGCTGTTGTCTTCATTGAGCGCGTCTCCCAGAGTCAGAAAGGTTTCGGCAGCGCCGTCTTGCGGTGAGTCGATCTTGTCAAAATCCACATCGACACCGCTCGCCAATTCTTGGCGCAGCACTTCGGACACGCTGTCGGTGAAGGTACCGCCGGGGCCGTTTACCATCAGGTCCAGTGCCTCTTCACTGCGGCCTAACCCCGCGAGAACCTGTGCGTGGGTCAAAACAGACCCGCGGTTAACGTAGGCACTGTTATCTCTGAAGAGGGCATCGGCCGCTTCAAGATCTCCGGAATAGGCCAGTGCCATTCCTTTGTTATAAAAGCCAAACGCCGTGATCGCTTCGTTTTCGGTTTCGGATTCAAAAATCTCGTGGGCCGCCTCCGGCTCACCACTGCCGACCAGCGCCCAGCCAGAAACAAGTTGGCGTACAAGCGGGTTTATCTCAAAACTGGAATCAGCCAATAGTCCAAGCGTGGCGTCGTAATCCGCGCGCGCCATCGCGTCCGCGACCATCACCGTATGGGCATATTCATCTTTGAAGCCTGCTGCCGCCATTTTTCGCGCAATCGCCGCACCGGCTGGGACATCTCCGGCCGCTACAAAGGCAAACATGGCGCCTTGCATAATGAACCCGTTTTCCGGTTCTGCAATCATCGCCTGCGTATAATAATAGGCCGCCTCAGCGTAATCATTTGCGATATTGGCCGAGTTTGCCGCCAGAAACGCACCGGCAAAGCCTTGGGATTGCGCCATGGGCGCAGAAGAAAGTGCCAGTGTCGCGGCAAGCGACAGGTACTTTAACAAATTAGGCATATCTCGCGCTCCCTAGTGGTTTTACCCAAGATAGGCAGACCGGCGCAGGGATGCAATCACCCTGCGCATGCAGCCTGTCACTTTCGCGCGAACCCGCTTACATGTTGGGGTAGTTCGGCCCCTCGCCGCCTTGCGGGCACGCCCATGTAATATTGCCGCTCGGGTCTTTGATATCACAGGTTTTGCAATGCACGCAGTTCTGCGCATTGATCTGGAAGCGCGGGTTTGAGCCGTCATCGTCGCGGATCACTTCATAAACACCGGCGGGGCAATATCGCTGGGCTGGCTCCGCATATTCCGGCAGGTTTACGTTGATCGGCAGATCGGGATCAGCCAGTTGCAGGTGGCACGGTTCATCTTCCGCGTGGTTAGTGGCCGAAAAGCTAACATTGGTCAGCCGGTCAAAGCTCAAAATCCCGTCAGGCCGCGGGTAGTCGATCACCGGATGGTCTGCGGCCTTGCCTGTTGATTGCGCGTCATTCTTGCCGTGTTTCAGTGTGCCGAGCGGGTTGAACTTGAAGATATTGGCCACCCACATATCAAACCCGCCAAGGGCGAGGCCGCCAAGCGGGCCAAAACGCCCGTTGAGAGGCGCAACATTGCGCACGGGTTTGAGGTCTTTGCCGACCGGGCCCTC
>DFBP01000298.1:0-3357 GCA_002366685.1 Rhodobacterales bacterium UBA3077
GCTTTGGCGCTACTGTCATTCAGGCGGGCAACAATCGCGGGGGCAGAAAAGCCCGAAAACAGCGGGACAACAATCGCGCCAAGGCGGGCTATGCCTAAAAAGGCCGCGGAAATTTCAGGGATCATCGGCATATAAATACCAACAGCATCGCCCGGTCCAACACCCCGAGCGGCGAGTGCGCTGGCAACGCGGGCGGTTTCATCGGCCAGATCGCGATAGCTCCAGCAGCGCGCTGCACCATCTTCGCCAACCCAGTCAATCGCGGCTTTGTCGCCAAGCCCGCCTTCGATCCGCGCATCAAGCAGGGTTTCGGTCAGGTTAAGTGTGCCGCCCACAGCCCAGCGAATATTCTCGGGGCCGTCGGACGCATCGCGCAATTGGCTGTAGGGTTTCGAAAAACGGATATCGGCTAAATCAAGGATTTTTGACCAAAACCAATCGGGTTCTGTGCTGGCGCGCTCGGCGAGTGCTTCGTAGGAACCGATACCACAACCCTCAAGAAAGCCGGCGAGATTACTGTTTGCCTGAATGTCGATATCTGGTTGGAACATGATCGGACTCGCTTAAAAAAGACCGCGCCCAGGCGCGGCCAGTTGGGGAGGGTTCATCATAGCCTACGCCCCCGATGCCCATGCACCAAGGGCGATTCTTTATCCGTGCATGGACAGGCCACCGGAAACAGAGATCACCTGACCGGTAATGAAACCCGCGTCCTCTGAGGACAGAAAGCAAATGATGCCCGGGTAATCTGTTGGTTGAGCCAGTCGTTTCATCGGGATGGCGCGTTTGAGGCCCTCGGCGATTTTCGCGCCAGCCTCTCCGGCAGCAACCTGCGCGAATAGGGGCGTATCTGTTGGCCCCGGCGCAACGGCATTGAGCTGAATGCCCTTGCGCGCAAGTTCACGTGCCATGGTTTTGGTAAATGAGATGATGCCGCCTTTACAAGCGGAATATACCGCCTCGCCTGATGATCCAACGCGGCCGGCATCGGAGCTTATATTGACCACACGACCACCGCCGTTTTCAACCATACCCGGCAGAACAGCATGATGCATATTCAAGGGGCCATAAAGGTTGATGTCGATAACTTTTTTCCAAAGCTCCATATCGGTATCAAGGAAAGGTTTGATAACATCCCAGCCTGCATTGTTGACGAGAACATCAATCTGCCCGCCCTTTTCAAACGCAGCCACGGCATAATCTACCGCCGCGCGATCGGCGATATCAACGACATGTGCGCTGGCTTTGCCACCAGCGGCTTCGATCATCGCCACGGTTTCCGCCGCGCCGTCACCGTTCAGGTCAAACACGCCAACCTCGGAGCCTTCTTCGGCAAAGCGTTTACATACTTCTCGGCCAATACCACTACCACCGCCGGTAACGATTACTCTTTTTCCTTGTAGTCCGCGCATTGCAGTACTCCTCTAATGTAGCACCGTAAGCGAATAAAGCTTGCACTTTAAGCGGTGCTGGGTATAAAATCTAACACTTGTTCGAAATAACTTACTTGCTATTAAGTTGTCCAGAGGTAATTACACAATAATATGACAACCAAGCCATTAAAACCGATGCTCCCTGAGGGTCCGCACAGCAAATCTGCGCAAACCCGTGCGATGATTGTTGCTGCGGCGGCGCGTCAATTTCGGTTTGAGGGCTACACAGCCACAACCATGCGTAAAATAGCCGAGCTTGCTGAAATGGAGGCGGGCAGCATATATTATCACTTTGAATCAAAAGAAGAAATTCTAGGTGAAGTGCTGGAGCTTGGCCTGCGCCGTCTTTACAATGAAGTAGATATAATACTGACGGCAGCCGCAATTCAGAAGGCCGATTTCCGCGAGACATTCTCGAAATTAATAGACACACATCTCAACTTTTTGCTGACGGAAAGTGATTTCACCTCGGTAAATATTCGCAATTTCCCAACTTTACCGGAACCTTTGCGAAAATCGCACCGCCCGCTTCGGCGCGCATATTCTGATTTGTGGAACGGTTTTCTAACAGAAGCGCAAGACGCAGGCGTTATTCGCACAGACATGGCGATAGCCCCGCTTCGACAATTCGTTCTCGGCGCCCTGAACTGGACTGTGGAGTGGTATGACCCCGACCGCTATCCGGTTTCGGCCCTGTCCGAACGCTTGTCAAAACTGCTGCTTGAAGGCATGGCGCTGGATACCGGAAGCACGTTGGTCCTTGCCGCTGAGGACAAGCCGCAGAATAGCACCGTTCCCGCCAAGGTCGAACGCAAGTCTGCCCGCACGCGCACAAAGGTTCTTTCGGCAGCGGCCCGAATTATTCGTGACCGTGGCTATAAAGCCGCCACAATGCGCGCGATTGCAACAGAAGCCGGAATTGAGGCGGGAAGCGTCTATTATCACTTTGGATCAAAAGAAGAAATTCTCGATAAGGTGCTGGATAAAGGCCTTCGGGATTTGCTGGATGGTGTTGCAGAAACAGTTTCCGATGCCCACACGTATCCAAACGGACAAAGCAAAATTGCCGCCGCCATCAAGACGCATATGGCCTACTTGTTCCGATCTAGCGAGTTTACTTCGGCCAATATCCGGATTTATGGCCAGTTGCCAAAAGATGTACGAACCCGCCACTGGCCGGTTCGCCACGAATACGCAAAGTTATGGGATAGCATTCTGGATGAAGCCCAAAAAGCCGGATGCATTCGCTCGGATATTAAGATCGTGCCGCTCCGGCAGGTTATGCTTGGCGCGCTGAACTGGACGGTCGAATGGTTTGATCCGGGCAGGAACCACGCGGGCGAATATTATTCGCTTCAGGAGTTGACCGAAATGCTGCAAAAGTTGCTTCTTGGTGGATTGCTAAAACAGAACTGAGCCCCTCAATTACCTTGAGGCCGGAAATCTGAACCTCGTCGAGCATCAGATTATAAGCACCGTACTTGACAGAATCTCTATTTCACTCGATAACCAAACAAACGTTTGCTTACTAAAGGTGTGGAATGATCGAAGCGCGACCCAAAACAAGAAGCAATAACCGCAGAGAGAAAATCTTTGACGCGGCGGCCTTATTGTTTGTTGAAAAAGGGTTCGGCAGCACATCTATTCGCGATATTGCCAAGGCCACCGGCATGTTGCCCGGCTCGCTTTACTATCACTTTTCCTCCAAGGAAGACCTGCTGACCGCCGTGTTCGAAGAGGGTGTGAAGCGGATTAGTGAAAGGGTTGATGCCGCCTTGGCGAGCGCAAGCCAGGACCCTTGGGAAAGGTTGCAAGCCGCCAGCGAAGCGCATCTTTCCATACTTCTTGACGGCAGCCATTATGCGCAGGTTGTTGTGCGCATTTTACCCTCTGACGTTCCGGGCGCGGAAAAAACGCTCGTTTT
>DFBP01000298.1:3426-4368 GCA_002366685.1 Rhodobacterales bacterium UBA3077
GTGCCGGTCTGGTTTCGTAAGGGGCGGGATACGCCTGCGGGGCTGGCGCAGAAATTCATTAACACCCTACGCTACGCCCAGATCGGCGCGGCAACGACATATGATTTACCTTCAGGAGTTAAGGCATGAACGAAGTTCTCGACACACCAGCCCGCGTGCTGGTTACCAAGATCGGCTTAGACGGGCATGACCGTGGCAGCCGGATTATTGCAGCCTATTTTCGAGATGCAGGAATGGAAGTGATTTACACCAACCCGTGGCAGAAAATTGACGCTGTGGTGACGCTGGCGCTGGAAGAGGACGTAGACGTTATCGGAATTAGCTCGTTGGCAACCGATCATCTTTTGGTTCCTAAACTGATGAAAGCATTGGCAGAGGCCGAGCTGGCCCATGTTCGTGTAGTTGTCGGCGGCATTATTCCGGATGAAGACGAAATCGACTTGCTCGCCTCAGGTGTCGCGAAGGTGTTCCACCCGGGTGCGGCGCGCGAAGAGATCGTTGAGGCGGTGGAGAAATTCGCCATTGATGCCACGAATGATCGTCCACAAGATTAGGAAAGGCCAGAACCATGAACAAGATTGATAAAACCTCCGCCCCGGTTCTTGCAGATAATGCCGCAGACTGGCAGCGCAATTACGACAAAATGATTGGTCAGGACAAAACCATTAAAAATCGCTCCGGTATCGAGGTGAAGCCCCTTTATTGGCCGCAGGAAGATGACGACGGCAGCTATGTGGCCAAGTTGGGTTTCCCGGGGGCGGACCCGATGACCCGCGGGATTTACCCAACGATGCACCGCGGCCGCACATGGTCACAGCGCCAGCTGATCGGGCTGGGTCGCCCTGCGGACTTCAACGAACGGATCAAAGGAATCCTTAAATCCGGGGCTACCGCTCTTAGTATCATTCCATGCAACTCGGTTTATCGCGGTCTTGATTGCGA
>DFBP01000214.1 GCA_002366685.1 Rhodobacterales bacterium UBA3077
CCAGATGTCCAGATGTCCAGATGTTACCTTTCTAATACCGCAGATACCACGACGCAAAAGAAGGGTAAGTGTGTTTTCGCTGCATATATGAAAAATTTAGACAGCTTGCTCAAAAGCAGAGTGTCGTCGCCATGCTCTATTTTATTGCTGCGGCTATATAGCAATTTACCTAAGGCAATAATGGCTTTCTCGTTATTCGGTTGTCGTGCTACGATTCTTGGTCCGGCAAAACGCTTACTCGATACAGCCGAGAAAGCCGAGCACATCAGTTAGCAGAACTTCAAACTCGGTAAGGTGAGCTCTTGCTTGATTATCCGGCAGCCTCGCCATCTGATTGGCCGTACGGATCTTCGCCTCCGGACTAAAATCATAATCCACAAAGATCCTCCAGGCATCAGCAATCCTGTCACCAGGCTGTGCGGCACCAAGGGCAAGATCTTTAACTAGACTCTCCGGATAAACGCCGATGGGATTGCGCTGCGTAAGTTGCTCTCCCTCAAGAGCTGCCTCCCAAACAGCGCGAGGGTAAAGCACCTCGAGAGTTACGGGCACGCGGAAACCTGCAGCCAATGCTGGGCGAATGTAACGAGGCTTCGGATATACGAAGCACTTGCCGGACATCGTATTCTTTGGGTGGCTGTTAAATTCTGTTTTTTGCGCAGTTGCATCACCGTCTACAATGCCGGCCGCTCGAGGCCTATCCGGATGATGCTTATGTTGGGAGCGCCACCCTATCAACATGTCGATAACGTATCCGTGCCCTGCGCCTGCTCGCTCTCGTCGTCAAAACGGCAAGTGCGAATTCTCCGCACGGTTATTCTTCCAGCGGCCAATCTCCTGCTTATTTATACTGCCGATTACCTTCATCGCCGCACCATATGAGCGGAACCTATCAGTCACAATCACCGTAGGAGAACCATAACGTTTCATCAATTTTCTGAGGAATTTCAACGCAGCTTTGCGATCTCGCTGTTTTGTGACATAGGTTTCCAGAACTTCTCCTTCGTGATCAACCGCCCGCCAAAGATAGTGTGTCTCGCCATTGATCTTCACAAAGACCTCGTCCAGAGGCCACTGCCAATTTAAGTATGACCGCATTTGGTTAATTCGCTTACGACAGATCTCGGCGGCAAACATCGGACCAAAACGGTTCCACCAAAACCTTATGGTTTCATGGCTTATATCAATGCCGCGCTCGCGCAGCATGTCTTCTACATTCCGCAATGAAAGTGGAAAGCGGACATACAACATCACCCCCAAGCGGATGATCTCGTCGGACGTTTTGAAGTAACGAAAAGGGTTAGGTTTGGTCATCCAGCGAGGTTATTCCACCGCCCTGCTCGCTTCAAGCGAGTTTTCGCTGACAATACCCTTTGTCTAATAGTTGGAGTGTGAATCAGTGGCGAACCAAAAGAAATATGAAGTACTAGACAGCCCGCCGATCCTAAGATGTTGGAAGTTAGTAAAAGTAGCATTTGGACATCCCTAGAGTGGACGAACAGGTGGACAGGAAACCTAGTCAAGCAGTCAGGTCGCCGCGCGCGACCTTTTTGGCGCGTCTTAAGTCACGTGATCCACCTGAAGCGCTGCGATTGCCAGACTATGCATCAAGATGAGAACTGACGAAACGACGCTTCGAGGTTCGCTTGCGTGAAACCACGGCCAAACACAGCGATAGAATTGTCTGTGTCGCAGGGTTCCTCCGGTTCCGGCAAGATTTCTGGAGACTGCACGGATTTGCGCACCGTTTGGACCAGCAGGCGACCCGCGGTTGTGCGCACCACGCCTTTGACGCGCACAATCTCGTCCCCCCGCGCGTGAAGAAGAGCAGAAAGCCACACGGTAAACCCTGTCCAATCCGGCGCATCACCAAGATCAAGCTGCGCGGGCCGGATTGGGGCGGCTTTGGCGCCGTCAAGTTGTGGCAGCGAGATCAGTTGCGTGCTCTCCTGAATGTCCGGTAACGCAGCTGCGCTGCCAAAGATTGTTGCAGACTGCGCAGCCCCCGGGGCCAGCACGCTGAGCGTCGCTGACAGTTCAGCAATTTTGCGGGTGTCGGCCGCCTCGGTCTTGGTCAGGATCAAGCGATCCGCCGCCTCTATCTGTGCGCGGCTCAAGGTCTCTTGCCGCAGTTGATTGCGCGCGTTGAGCGCATCGACGATCACAATGATCTCGGTAATCACAATCTGGCGGGCCAGAATGGGATGATCCTGGACCAAGGTGATGATTGCAGCAGGATCCGCCAGCCCACTGGTTTCAAGTACGATGCCTTCCAGCCGCTGGGATGGATCGCTAATGCGGCTGCGCTCATCACACAGCCGAAGCAAGGTTTGCCGCAGGCTCTCTTGTCCTTCGCAGCAAACGCACTGCCCTGCCAAAACCGTCAATTCATCTGCGGCACGCAGCAAGGCATCGTCAACCGGGATTCCCGCAGCCTCGTTCACAATCACATGCACCCGGCCATATTGCTTTTGATGCAATTGATGCCTTAACCACGTCGTTTTGCCCGATCCCAGGTATCCACCAAGGATCGTCAGCCGAAGGCGGCCTTCGGTGGCGTTTGTCATGACGCTGGCAATTCAAGCGGGTCAAATGGACGGCCCGACAGTTTTTCAACCTCGACCCAAAGCGCATCTAAGTCCGGTACGATGGCCTGCGCCCCGCTAAGTGACATGACCTGAATTCCTGGAATAAGCCCTCCATCATGGGTGCTAACACCAGTCCCCCGCAGAACGGATTGCAGGATTTGCATGCGGCGGAACCTTTCACGCAAGCGGTCGTGCGGCGTTGCCGCCCCGGCTTCAGTCCAATGTCCCGGGATTGCAGGAAAGCCACAACTGGCGCACATCAGATCACCTCTGGCCGCGCGACCCCTTGAAATGGAAAGCGCGCGCGGAAATCATCGGCGATGGCGTCAAACGTCATCCATTCGCAGCCTTCATGGCCGTTGATATACTCGATCAGCCGTTCCAGCATCAGCAAGACCTGCGGGCGGCCCGATACATCCGGATGTATGGTGATGGCAAAGACAGCATAATCCATTTCACGGTAGACCCAATCAAACTGATCCTTCCACATCTGCTCAATATCGCGCGGATTGACAAAGCCATGGCTGTTAGGTGATTTCTTGATGAACATCATCGGCGGCAGGTCATCGACATACCAGTTGGCGGCAATGTCCACGAGGTCGATTTCGTGCCCATGTTTCAACGGATGCATCCATTCGCCTGCGGTTTTGGTGTAGTCGATCACATTCCATGTATCGCCGGTGCGGGCATAAAACGGCTGAAAATCGCGGTAGCCCTGACTATGATCGTAGGAAAACTCATATTTCTGCAATAAAGCCGCAGTGGAATTAGACATTTCCCACCATGGCGCGACATAACCCTTGGGGGCTTTGCCTGTGAGCTTTTCGATCAACTCGATGGATTTTACCAGCACGTCTTCTTCCTGTGTCGGCGTCATCGCGACCGGGTTTTCGTGCAAATAGCCATGCGCACCAACCTCGTGTCCCGCGTCCACGATCATTTGCATTTCCTTAGGAAATGTCTCCAGGCTATGGCCGGGAATGAAAAAGCTCGTCTGCATGTCGTATTTCTTGAATAATCGCAGCAGACGGGGGATACCAACTTCAGTTGCAAATATTCCCCGCTGAATATCAGAGGGGCTGTCACCTCCGCCATAAGATCCGATCCAGCCCGCGACAGAGTCAATATCGGTGCCAAAGGCGCACATGATTTTCTTGGTCATTTTGGGTTCTCCTCAAAAGGTTTTTAAACGCCGATGGGCATGTGTTTGGGGTCCCGCGCGACTGGGCGTGGGGCGACGATGTCTTTCCATGTTGACAGCGCAAGGCTGACAGGTGGAAACGCGCTGCGGGTGATGTGCTTGCCACGGCCCGGCTGGGCCTGACTTTCGGCCCCCACCTGCCAGACCACATCACCACGTGACAGGGTGTAACGGGGCAAGCCCGTCACCTCAAAGCCCTCGAAAACATTATAATCAATAGCAGATTTTTGAAACTTGGCGCTGATCGTTTTGCTGGCCTTTGGGTCCCAAACCACCAGATCGGCATCGGCACCAACCAGGACCGCTCCCTTGCGTGGGTAAATGTTCAGGATTTTCGCGATGTTGGTGGAGCTCAGCGCGACAAACTCGTTCATCGTCAACCGCCCCGTGGAGACACCATAAGTCCACAAAAGTGACAACCGGTCCTCAAGCCCGCCGGTGCCATTGGGAATTTTAGTGAAATCCCCTTTTCCCATCCGTTTTTGCTCGGTGGTGAAAGCGCAATGATCGGTGGCCACAACCTGCAAAGATCCGGCAGCAAGCCCCGCCCACAGCCCATCCTGGTGCAGCTTGTCTCGGAACGGGGGGGACATCACACGCTGCGCGGCATGGTCCCAATCCTCGTGTTCATATTCACTCTCATCCAACAACAGATGCTGGATCAATGGCTCACCCCAGACACGCTGGCCTTTCTGCCGTGCGCGCCGAATGGCCTCATGCGCGTCCTCACTGCTGGTGTGCACGATGTAAACCGGCACGCCCGCCGCGTCCGCGATGGTGATTGCGCGGTTCGTGGCTTCGCCTTCCACGGACGCCGGGCGTGAATAGGCATGGACCTCAGGGTCGGTGTTCCCTTCGAAGAGGAACTTTTCTTGAAGCGATGCGATCAAATCACCGTTCTCGGCGTGGACGAAGGGTAGTGCGCCTAGCGCAGCACAACGCGAGAATGACGCGAACATCTCGTCATCGTTGACCATCAGCGCGCCTTTATAGGCCATGAAATGTTTAAAACTGTTCACGCCACGCTCGACCACAATGGCCATGTCGTTGAATATCTGTTCCGACCAGCCGGTGATCGCCATGTGAAAACCGTAGTCGCAGCTCGCCTGCCTTGCCGCGCGTTCCTCCCATTCGTCTAGTGCGGGCAAAATGCCGTCCTCCCCCGGAATGATGTAGTCGACCACCATCGTTGTTCCGCCCGACGCCGCCGCAAATGTCCCGCTTTCCCAAGTTTCGGCCGTACGGGTGCCCATGAAGGGCATCTCCAGATGTGTATGCGGGTCGATCCCGCCCGGCATCACAAAACAATCCGCGGCGTCAATGACGGTGTCGCCGGACAGGCTAGCGCCAATGGCAGTGATGACCTCGCCCTCGATCAAAATATCTGCCTCGTAGGTGCGGTCTGCGGTAACAATGGTGCCGCCTTTGATGAGTGTTGACATAGCTGTTCCTCTTTTAGCTTGGGGGGATTGCTTCCGGGCGTTCCACAATTAATCCGTAATGCTCGGGGCGGCGGTGGCCGCCGAAATCGAAGACCGTTTGTTTGTAGGTTTCACCCATATCAAGGTCGCAACTGGCCGTGATCACCTCGTCTTCGACCGTGACGGCCATCGCGACGATCTCGCCTGACGGTGCGATGATCACGCTTTGCCCCCCCATCGCGGAGCCCTCCTCGTTGCCACATTTTGCGGTGCCGACAACCCATGTGGCGTTCTGATAGGCCCCAGCCTGCATTGACAGGTGGTTATGAAAGAGCGTCAGGCTGTCCATCGCTTGCTCGCCCACATGGCCAAAGGGGGTATTGTAACCCAGCATGACCATCTCAACATCCTGCAAGCCCATAACACGATAGGTTTCCGGCCAGCGGCGATCATTGCAGATCGCCATACCCATGTTGCCGCCAAAACCCTTGTAAACCCCAAAACCCAGATCGCCGGGCTCAAAATAGCGCTTCTCAAGATGCTGGAACGCCCGCTCCGGTTGCGGTTCAGCATGACCGGGCAAATGCACCTTGCGGTACTTGCCGATTATCTCACCGCTCTGGTTTACAAGGATCGAGGTGTTGAAACGCCGTTTTACTCCGTTCAGGACAACCAGTTCGGCATAGCCAAGGTAGAAACCGATCCCAAGCTTTTTCGCCTCGTCAAACAGCGGCATTGTTGCCGAATTGGGCATCTCCCTTTCGTAATAACTATCAAGCTCCGCCTCATCCTCGATCATCCAGCGTGGGAAGAATGTTGTTAGCGCCAGTTCGGTAAAAACGACTAACTCGCACCCCCGGCCTTTTGCTTCCCGCATCATCTCGATCAGGCGGGCGACGGCGTCTGCTCGGGTCTCGGTCTTCGAAATCGGGCCCATCTGGGCAGCCGCTGCGATCAATTTGCGTGGCATGTGTTGACTCCTTTTCTAGGGTCATTGCAGGCTTTTTGGGGGCGGGTTTAAGCGGGTAAAAACTTCGGCTATGTGCTGGGCTTGGGTCAGCCAGATGGCGTCGCGGTGTTCTGCGATATGCGCTAGCGCCCGCCGCAGTTGCCGCAATCTGGCGGGCTGGCCAACGATGTAAGGATGAAGGGCAATTCCCATGACGAGTGGTTGTGCCGCGGATTGGGCACACATCTCTTCGAACGTGTCGATGATCATGTCCGAAAAATCGACGGCGCTGTCTTTGCGCGCGACAATGGCAGGGATATCATTGACCTCCTGCGGGTATGGCACAGCCAGAATTGGTCCGCTTCGGGTACACATCCACACCGGCTGGTCGTCCATACACCAGTTTAATGTATAACTGTATCCGGCCTCTTTCAGCAGGTCCGGTGTCACATGGCTTTCGGCGATCCATGGGCTCAGCCAGCCTTTGGGCGAAGACCCCTCCGCTTGAGCGAGCACGTCCGTCGCCCCGGTAATCATCGCGGCCTCGGTCGTTTCATCCATGGTGCTTTGCCGCTCGGAATTGGTGCGGCCGTGCCCGCAAATCTCGTCACCGCGCGCACGATGCCGGTCCAGCAGTTCGGGCGCATAGTCGTATATCGCCGCATTGGCGAGTACCGTGGCTGGAAGGTCGAGCTCATCCAAAAGATCCAGTAGGCGCCACGCCCCGACCCGATTTCCGTAGTCGCGCCAAGCGTAATTAAGCACGTCGGGCTGTGGGCCACCGGGGGCCAGCTCCGCACCTAGACCCTCGCCAAAGGCAAAATGTTCAAGGTTGACACCAAAATAGATGGCAAGCCGTTTGCCACCCGGCCAATCGAACTGCGGTCGTGCATGGATTGGCACATAGTTATACCTTCCGTGATGAGGTCGGCTCATAGCGCAGCCTCGGTCAGACCTGCCCGATCCAGCAGAATTTCCGCACTGTCGTTCCAGACCTGCGTCTCAACGATCAGCCCGTCGCGGATAACAAAAGTATCAATGTACCGGTTGGAGGAAAACGGTGCCCCGTCTGGCCATTCGCCGTAAAGATGACCGGAGTTATAGACATAAACGTCACCCGTCTCTGCATCGCGCGCCGCATCCATACGCCCTAGCCGCTTTTTCACCCATTTGTAACGTTTGGCATTGAAGGCGGCTGTTTGTGCGGGCACGGTGAACTGCCGCCCACCGGTAAAGATGATCCGGACATCGGGTGCGACGTAGGCTGACGCCCCTTCCGGATCGGGAACCATTGACCGCTCAAGATAAGCCTCCACAACGGCACGGGCCTGCGTGATGGGATCGGCTGTCACAGCATCGCCCCGATCTGCGTCGCGGCGCGGACCCCGTCAATCAGACGCACCTTGATCTCTGGCCCCGCCAGTGCCGGGATATGCACCATGCCAGCACATCCCAGCACGATACTTTGAACATTGTCCACAGCCTGGATATTCGCGATTTCATCTAGGACTCGTTTGGCCGAGCTCTCAAATTCGGTTTCCAGTGCCAGAACCGGCACCCCACAGGAATGGACATGCCCAAGGTGGTGGCCCAGACCGTAAGCCTTGATATTTTCTTCAAGAACGGGGGCCGAGATGGGCAACGTGGTGATAACGGAAAACCTATCGCCCGCTAAAGCCGCAAGATGATAGGCTGCCTGTCCTATTCCAATCACCGGACAGTCGGCGATCGACATTGCTTCATCCAGTCCAGTATCGTCAAAGCAACCGATGACGATGGCCTGGGCTCCGGCATCCGAGGCTTTTTGTACCAGCTTCAGCAGCGCTGGCACACAGGCTCTGCCGTCTTCTGGGCCTTGGATTGCCGGCGGCCCATCGTGGGATGTCCAGCCCTCAATTGAGCTGTTCGGACAGGTCTCTCGTGCCGTTCGCACCATCGCCTCAGTCATCGAGGCCGTGCTGTTCGGGTTGATAATTATAATCATGCCACGTCCCTGCCTGCTTTCGAAATGATACGCGCCCGACGCCTTTGTGAGACCAAGGCGATGGCGAGAAACGTGCCGATTATCAAAAACGAAAACAGTGTCGTAAGAGTGCCAAGCGCATATAAAACCGGGGTTGTGACGTTTGTCGTCATCCCGAAAATCTCTAGCGGCAGCGTGTTGTAAGATCCGGC
>DFBP01000145.1:0-3750 GCA_002366685.1 Rhodobacterales bacterium UBA3077
TACTTGTGCGGCTGAGTTAAGAACCGGCACAATGTTGTGCCCCTTAATCGTTTCACCATCCCCCGGCATCAGCCCCGAGAAATTATAGATCACCGGTTCCGGCCCGATAGCGGCCCGCAGCGCGACCGCTTCCTCGGCTTGAGCCACAAAAAACCGCTTTACCCCGGCGGACACCAGTGCGGGGCCAACAACGCTCGCGCCCAGCCCGTAAGCATCGGCTTTAATTACGGCACCGGTTTCCACGCGCTCGCCGCTTAGGGCATTGAGCGCGCGCCAATTATCACAAATTGCTGTTAGGTCGATTTTAAGAGTTGCCTGCATTTTACACGTCCTTCGCCATTAACGTGTTAATGCCAGTGCCGGGAGCAAAAAGAAAGGGGTGCGTTTTTGGGAGTCGCCAATTGATCAAAGCGGATCGACTCTAACTAAAATCGGACCCGCCACCCTGTTGATAAGGTTTCGCCAGATTGCCAAATTTGGTGAACTCGGCCTCGAAAGAAAGGTCAATTGTGCCAATCGGCCCGTGGCGCTGTTTGCCAACAATCACCTCGGCTTTGCCCATAACCTGTTGCATTTCATCCTGCCAAGCCAGCATTTTGTCTATGTCATGCTCACCGGGCTTTTCGCGCTCTTTATAATAATCCTCCCGATACACAAACATCACGACATCCGCATCTTGCTCGATCGAGCCGGATTCGCGCAGATCCGAGAGCATCGGGCGTTTGTCATCACGGCTTTCAACGGCGCGAGAGAGCTGGGAGAGCGCGATCACCGGAATGTTCAGCTCCTTGGCAATCGCTTTAAGCCCCTGTGTGATTTCCGAAACCTCGTTCACCCGGCTATCTTTAGCGGAAGCGGGGCGGATCAGTTGCAAATAGTCAATCACCAACACATCCAGCCCGTGGCGGCGCTTCAGCCGGCGTGCGCGCGCGGCGAGGGTGGAGATGGGCAGGGCGGCGGTGTCGTCAATAAACAGCGGGCATTTTTCCAGTTCTTTGGCAGCCTCAACAAAGCGGCGGAAGTCGCTCTCGTCGAGGTCCCCGCTCCGGATTTTATGCGAAGGAATGCGCGCCGCCTCGGAGAGAATACGCGCAGCCAATTGGTCAGCCGACATCTCAAGGCTGAAAAAACCAACCACACCACCGTTGATCGCACCCTCGGTGCCATCTTGCTTGATGCCCTTTTTATAGGTCTTTGCGATATTGTAAGCGATATTGGTGGCCAATGAGGTTTTCCCCATCGACGGGCGGCCGGCCAGGATGAGCAGGTCAGAATTGTGCAAGCCGCCGAGCTTTTTATCCATATCCGCCAGCCCGGTAGATATGCCCGAAAGCTTGCCATCCCGTTTATAGGCCGCATTGGCGGCATCCACCGCGCTGGTTACCGCCAACAGGAACGACTGAAACCCGCTCTCTGATTTTCCTTTTTCACCAAGCAGATAGAGTGATTGCTCGGCCTCCACGATTTGCTCGTCGGGCTCTTTGTCAACCTCCACCGAAGCCGCTTTGCCGGAAATATCCTGACCAATGGCGATCAGATCACGGCGCAAGGCCAGATCATAGATCTGCTGGGCGTAATCCTTGGCCGCAAATAGCGAGATAGAGGCTCCGGCCAGACGTGCCAGATAGGCGGCTCCGCCCAGCTCCTTGAGCCCCTCGTCGTCTTCGAAAAAGGCTTTGAGGGTGACGGGGGACACCAACATGTTTTTGGTGATCCGCGCCGCAGCTTTTTCGTAAATCCGCGCATGCACCGGATCAAAGAAATGCGAATCGTTTACGATGGAAGCAATCCGGTCATAAACTTCGTTATTGACTAAAAGAGCGCCCAGAAGCGCTTGTTCTGCCTCAATGTTATGGGGCAGGGTTTTAACCTCTGCCTCCATATCCTGCCCGCCATCTGCCATTTCTGCCCCCGGTTTCCAGCTTTCACTATACATGATGGAACCCAGAAGCGCGCCTGTGAATTGTGGGGATAACGTGGATAAAGGCTATTTTATGCCGAGTTTAGGTGCCACCCATTTGTAAATTATCATAGCGCCAACAGTGCCGATGATCATTCCCATAACCACGTCCCCCAAATAGTGGACGCCCAGTGCCATCCGGCTGTATCCGGTGATCGCAGCCAGCGGGAAAAGGACCCAACGCGTGCGCGGATAAAGCAACCCAACCATCATGGCGAAGGCGAAGGCCGTGCTTGTATGCCCTGAAGGCCAACTGGAAAAATTTAACTCAAACGAGAACGGGTTAAAAAACATCGCGGCGCCATCTTCGACCATGTAGGGCCGGGCCCGACCGATAATGCCCTTGATTAGCAGAACAAATACGCCAGGGGCCGCCACGGCAAAAAACACAATAACCGCTTGTGCTTTTCGCACCTGCCACGCCGGATTATCGGAGTGGAGCTTGCTAAAGGAAAACGCCGCTAACCAGATTGAGATGACGAGGACCAGCATCCATGTCCAGTTCCCCAATTCTGTGATTAATTCCCATGTGGCGACATGATCCCTTTTGTGCACCATTGAAAGCTCCGCAAAACTTTCATCCAGCCAAAAATAACTGAGCATAGAGAAAGCTATACCGAAAATTACGACGAGCAAAATGGGTTTTGAAGTCATCTTCTTTTCCAAATAAAAAAGGGCCGTGCGCTATCTGCACACGGCCCTCTATTCATTGTAAGGGGTCGTTAAACCTCTGGCTGCTCGGTGTCTTCTGCCGGTGCGTCTTGCACGGGGGCGAAGTCATCGTCCTCGTCCATTGCGGCGCCGCCAACATCGTCAAACAATTCGGCGATGTCAAAATCAGCTTCGGCATCAGCTTCGGCCTGCAGATCCTGAATGGATTTGCCGGAGGACTGAAGCTCGGCTTCTTCCTCGGAACGGGCCACGTTGATAGTGATGGTGGCGTGCACTTCTGGGTGCAGAACCACGGTCATATCATGCAGGCCAAGTTCTTTAACCGGTGCGGTCAAAACGACTTGACGTTTGTCAACGGTGAAACCGCCCTCGGTGGCCACATCAGCGGCGTCACGGTTGGTAACCGAACCGTAAAGCGAGCCAGCGTCAGAAGCGGAGCGAATCACGATGAACAGCTGTCCGTCGAGTTTCGCAGCCAGATCTTCGGCTTCTTTTTTGCTTTCGAGGTTGTTGGCCTCAAGCTGTGCACGCTGGTTTTCAAATTGCGCCAGGTTGGCTTTGGTCGCACGAAGCGCCTTGCCTTGGGGCATCAGAAAGTTACGGGCAAAGCCGTTTTTGACCGATACAACATCGCCCATCTGGCCGAGCTTGGCCACGCGTTCAAGAAGAACTACTTCCATGGTTTTTCTCCTTACTTAACAGCGTAGGGCAGCAGGGCCACAAAACGCGCGCGTTTGATGGCTTTCGCCAGCTCGCGCTGTTTTTTGGCCGATACGGCGGTGATACGGGAAGGCACAATTTTGCCACGCTCGGAAATGTAGCGTTGCAGCAGCTTCACGTCTTTGTAGTCGATTTTCGGTGCGTTATCGCCCGAGAAAGGACAGCTTTTGCGACGGCGGAAAAATGGTTTATTTGCCATGGTTTAGGGTCCTTTCCTAATCGCGGCGCGGACGGCGCGGGCGCTCGTCACGGCTGTTTTTGGCTTGCACAACGGCCGATGGGCCTTCTTCGTGGGCGTTAACCTTGAGGGTCAAAACGCGCATCACGTCATCATGCAAACGGGCAAGGCGCTCCATTTCCTGAACGGCAGCCGATGGGGCGTCCGATTTCAGAAAAGC
>DFBP01000145.1:3800-3942 GCA_002366685.1 Rhodobacterales bacterium UBA3077
TATTCGCTATCAACCAGCTTGCCGCCGTTGTCAGCGAGGATCCCGCCGAAGTGCTCGATCAGAGCCTCGGCTTGCGTGTTGGACAGGTCCTGACGCGCGATCATAACATGCTCATATAGAGACATATCATATTCCTTCATTT
>DFBP01000186.1:0-4592 GCA_002366685.1 Rhodobacterales bacterium UBA3077
CCGATGTTATCAATCGGGTAGTCACCACCAATTGGGGGAGAAGCCTCGCCACTGGCATAACGTGCATTGAGGAAGGCTTGTTCGTCAAAGGCTTTAACCGAAACATCAATCGGAAGCTCACCATTTGAAAGCGCGCTCACAGCGATGCAGTAATCACCCGGCTGAAGCGGGGTTTGCATGTCGATTTGAGAATTCAGGCCGTCATAGTCATCGTTCTCGGCAACCATATTGCCTGCATTGTCATAAACCCGCAAAACTGGGTCGGCTTCGCTGTTATTTGCCGTAATGGTCAGGCCTAGAGCACTATCCACGGTGAAGCGGTGATAGGTAATAGCCCCGGTCCGCGCGAAATTTATCGCGCCGCCGCCAGCAAGCGCTGCATTCACCGGTCCGAAGGCCAGCGGGGCCGCCGGAGTGGCTGCGGTACAGGCTTCTGCGCCACCACCACCGGATGTGGCACCGGGTGTAATGGGTGCTTGGTCCCAACGGCTAAGCTGCACAGTGGTCGGGCCATTATTGGACGAGAAATTGTAAACCCGCGCGCAATAGCTCCCGGGGTTGAGCGAAGTTTCAATGCGCGAGGCGCGCCCGCCGCCGCCATCATCGTCGGAGGCAAGCTCGTTGCCGCTTGTATCGAGCAGCACCATAACCGGGTCAACACCGCTTTCGTCGGTGGCTTCAATACGCACATCAGTCGGTGCGGAAACGTCGAATTGCAAATAGTTGGATACGCCGGGCTGCAACTGAACCTGCATTTGCGCCGGCGCGGAAAGAGATGTTACATTTGCACCGAACCCACCGAAAGGCTGGACCTCTGATGGCGAAACCCCGCAAACGCTCAGCTGCGCGAAAGCAACCGAGGGAAGAAAAACGCTGGCGGATACCAGCAAACCTATTTTTGCACGTAGCATAAAAAAATACTCCTGATTTTGTTCAACATGAACTGCGCATAAAGCTGCGCGCGTAGTTTCGGAGCCGAAGGGTGATAAGGCAAGGAAAATATTGTGAAATATTTTCAAGTGCCGCTCCATGGGCTATTTTTGGCCGAGCGTATGGACCTCTACCCCGTGTTGTTCGCACAATTGTGCGAGCGGTGCGGGAAGCGGTTGGTCGGTGAAAAAACCGTCAATGTCACTCATATGGCCAATGCGAGCAGGGGCGGAACGCGTGAGTTTAGAGCTATCAGCAACCAGAAAAACCTTTCGGGCGTTGGCTATGATAGCCTGAGAAACCCGTACTTCGCGATAGTCAAAATCCAGCAGCGAGCCATCCTCGTCTATCGCCGATACACCGATGATCGCATAGTCGGCTTTGAACTGTCGAACCGTATCAAGCGTTGATTCACCGACCAATCCGCCATCAGAGCGGCGCAACATACCGCCGGTGACCATGACCCCGCAGTGAGGGTTTGCCGCCATGATATTGGCGACATTCAAGTTGTTCGTGATCACGAGCAGATCGCGCCGCGAGCGTAAGGCACGGGATACCGCCTCGGTTGTGGTGCCAATATTAATAAATAGAGATGCATCATCTGGAATAGCATCTGCACAAAGCTGGCCAATGGCCTCTTTAGCTTCGGCAGAGAGCATTTTTCTGGCCGCATAGGCCGTGTTGGCCACACCAGACTGTAAAACCGCGCCGCCGTGAACGCGGGTCAACTGGCCTTCGTCGCACAAAATATTCAGGTCCCGGCGGATCGTTTGTGGCGTGACGCCGAAAGCGTCAGATAAATCCTCAACGGCCACGCGCCCGGCGGTACGCACCGCGTTCAGAATCTCTTTTTGTCGGAAAGTCAGGCTCAAAACGGTTCCTTTTTGTAGGTTTTTGCAAGGTTGCACTTGTCGGCTAAAGCGTCAAGCAAAACGCAAAGTGAAAGTTATATGAAAAAAACGAAAAGAATTTGACTCAAACCGAAAAGAAAGTGATAACCTTTCCGAAAGTTTTGTAGTCGGAACGATACGTGCCTGAAAAAATATTCGACATATTTGTTATTGGCGGCGGGGTGAACGGCTGCGGTATTGCGCGTGACGCTGCCGGCCGTGGCTTATACACGGGTCTGGCCGAGATGGATGACCTCGCGAGCGCGACCTCCTCTGCTTCGACCAAACTGTTCCATGGCGGATTGCGTTATCTTGAATATTACAAGTTCCGGCTGGTGCGCGAGGCATTGGTCGAGCGCGAAGTTCTTTTGCAGAACATGCCCCATATCAGCTGGCCAATGCGCTTTGTGTTGCCGATACATACGGAAATGCGGCCTTCCTGGTTAATCCGCGTCGGTCTATTTATTTATGACCATTTGGGAGGGCGCAAAATCCTTCCGGCCACTAAAACGATTGATCTTACAAGTGATAAAGCAGGCGAACCACTTAAAGGCAGTCTGAAAAAGGCCTTCGAATACTCCGATTGCTGGGTTCAGGATTCCCGCCTTGTGGTTCTGAATGCCGCAGATGCACGGGCGCGTGGCGCGAAAATACTCACTCATACAAAAGTGATCGCCGCAAAAAGACGGGGCGACCACTGGGAAGTGGAGCTCGACCATCAAGGGGAATACCGGATGATCCGCACCAGGGTTCTGGTGAACGCGGCTGGTCCCTGGGTCGCGAAAGTGCTGAATGATACGCTTCAGCTCGACACGCGCGAGGGCGTTCGGCTGGTGCGCGGTAGCCATATCGTTGTGAATAAGATCTTCACCCATGACCGCGCCTACTTCTTTCAGGGCTCAGACAACCGGATCATTTTTGCTATTCCATATGAAGAAGATTTCACGCTGATCGGCACCACAGATCAGGATCAAGGGGTGGACCTAAGCAAACCTGAATGCTCCGTGGAAGAAGCAGACTACCTCAGAGAGTTCGCTTCCGAATATTTTAAGACCCCGATAGAGGCAGACGAAATTGTCTGGACCTATTCCGGAACGCGCCCGCTTTATGATGACGGTGTCAGCTCGGCCACAGAAGCGACCCGTGATTATGTGTTAAGCCTAAACGAAGACGGCGCGCCGCTCCTCAGTGTATTTGGCGGTAAAATCACGACCTATCGGCGATTGGCTGAAACGGCTATGGCCAAACTGGCAAACCATTTTGACGGGCTCCCCGGAAACTGGACCAAATCAGCGCCACTCCCGGGCGGTGACTTTGCTTACGACGGTATGGCAGACCTACGCGCTGAGCTTCAGTCCATGTTTCCTTTTCTTGAAGATGGTCAGGCCAAGCGATTGTGCCGCACCTACGGAACCAATGCAAAAGAAGTGCTCGGCACGGCCAAAAGTGAGGATGACCTCGGAGAAGATTTTGGTGCAGGTCTTTTTGAAGCCGAAATCCGCTGGCTGATCACAGAAGAATTTGCTGCAACGGCTGAAGATATTCTTTGGCGGCGCACCAAATTGGGGCTTAAGTTTAGCCCCGAACAAACCGTGCATCTGGAGGCATGGTTGAAAGAGCAGAACAGACACGAAAACATCAAAAAAGTGTCGTGAAAAAATATTAACCACCAACTGTCAAGTTCACTTTGGAGAGAAAAATGAAACTTACGAAATATGTTATCGGGGCGCTCACAGCCGCCTCATTTGCCGGTGGCGCTTACGCGCAAACCGAAATCCAGTGGTGGCACGCCATGGGCGGTGCCAATGGCGAGCGGGTTGACCGCATCGCGGCTGGTTTCAATGAAAGCCAAAGCGATTTTAAGGTCGTACCTGCCTATAAGGGCAACTACACCGAAACCATGACGGCCGCCGTAGCGGCCTTCCGCGCGGGCGAGCAGCCGCACATCGTGCAGGTTTTCGAAGTGGGCACTGCCACCATGATGGCCGCCGAAGGCGCTGTTTACCCTATCTCTGACTTGATGTCCGACGCGGGCGCCGAGTTTGACCAGTCGGTCTATCTGCCTGCCGTGGTATCCTATTACCAGACACCCGATGGCGACTTGTTGTCGATGCCGTTTAACTCCTCCACCCCGGTACTTTGGTATAACAAAGACGCCTTTGCGGCTGCCGGTATCGAAAACCCGCCAACCACATGGGACGAATTGAATTCGGCAGCCCAAGCCCTGCTCGATAGCGGCATGACCTGTGGTTATTCCTTTGGCTGGCAGTCTTGGGTGATGGTCGAAAACTATAGCGCGTGGCACGATCTGCCCATGGGCACCGAAGAAAACGGTTTTGCCGGTATCAACACCCGCTTCACCTTTAATAACGATGCGGTTGCCAACCGTCTGCAATCTATCGCTGACAGTCAGGAAAGCGGTATCTTCAAATATGGCGGCCGTCGGGGTGACAGCCTCTCGATGTTCACTTCGGGTGAATGCGGCATGTGGATGAACTCCTCGGCCTATTATGGCTCGATGGTTTCTCAGGCCGAATTCGAGTTTGGCCAAACTATGCTACCGCTTGATACCGACGTGGCAGATGCTGCACAAAACTCGATCATCGGTGGCGCAACCCTTTGGGTGCTGCGCGGCAAAGACGAGGGTGATTACCCCGGCGTGGCTTCCTTCATGAACTACCTGTCTTCCCCAGAAGTGCAGGCATGGTGGCATCAGGAAACCGGATATGTGCCGATCACCACTGCGGCGGGTGATCTTTCCGCCGAGCAAGG
>DFBP01000186.1:4723-9808 GCA_002366685.1 Rhodobacterales bacterium UBA3077
GAGCGCGGTAATGACTTGCTCGCCAAGTTCGAGCGCGCCAACAACTAGGCGTTAAGCAATAGCCCTCCGCCTGCTTGGCGGGGGGCCACTTTTTAAGGGGGGATCATGCTAAAACGCGTTCATTTCGGGCCTTCATTACTGCCGTTTTTGCTGGTTGCACCGCAAATTGCGGTTACCCTGATATTTTTCATGTGGCCCGCAGGCCAAGCCCTTTATCAATCTTTCCTCATTCAGGACGCTTTTGGTTTCAGTACCGAATTTGTCTGGTTCGAAAATTTCCAGCTCCTCTGGGAAGACAGGTATTATAAAGCCTCCTTCCAGCGCACCGCGCTGTTCTCGATATCGGTTGCTGCGTTGGCTATGGGCAGCGCACTGGTGCTTGCCGCCATGGTNNGCTTTGGGTTTTCATGTTTGACCCTACGCTTGGTATTTTTGCTTACGCTCTCAACACCATCGGCATTGACTGGAACCATAAGCTCGATGGCGGGCAAGCCATGACCTTGGTTGTGATCGCTGCCACTTGGAAGCAGATCGCCTACAACTTCCTGTTTTTCGTCGCTGCCATTCAAAGCATACCGAAATCCCTCATTGAGGCCGCCGCCATTGATGGCGCTGGCCCGCTCCGCCGCTTCTGGACCATCATTTTCCCGCTGATTACGCCAACAACCTTCTTCTTGTTGGTCGTCAACATCGTTTACGCCTTCTTTGATACCTTCGGCGTTATCCACGCCATCACCCAGGGCGGGCCCGCCAAGGCGACCGAAATCCTTGTTTACAAGGTTTATAACGACGGTTTCATCGGGTTGGACCTTGGCGGTTCTGCTGCACAGTCGGTTATCCTGATGGCAATTGTGATTGTGATCACGGTGATCCAGTTCCGCTATATCGAGCGAAAGGTTGAATACTGATGATCGAAAATCGCCCCTTCATAACGGTACTCGCCCATATCACGCTCCTCCTCGGGGTTGCCATCGTGGCCTTCCCGATCTGGATAACCTTTGTTGCCTCCACCCATGAAGCCGTTCGGATGACACAAGTGCCGCTGCCGCTCCTGCCCGGAGACCAGTTTTTTGTGAACCTCAAAACGGTTCTGATTGACGGGGTTGGTGGCTCGGGTGCCACACCTGTCTGGCTGATGATGTTCAACTCCATGATGATGGCGATGATGATCTCGATTGGCAAAATCGCCATTTCGCTGATGTCGGCCTTTGCTATCGTCTATTTCCGCTTTCCCTTCCGCATGGGCTTTTTCTGGATGATCTTTATCACCCTGATGCTGCCGGTCGAAGTTCGAATCCTGCCAACCTTCGAAGTGGTCGCCAACCTCAACATGCTCAACAGCTATTGGGGCATGTCGGTACCTCTGATCGCCTCAGCCACGGCCACGTTTATGTTCCGTCAGGTTTTCCTGACCATCCCCGATGAAATGCTGGAAGCCGCGCGCGTTGATGGCGCTGGCCCGCTGCGCTTCTTCTGGGATATCCTGATCCCGCTCAGCCGCACCAACATTGCCGCACTGTTTGTGATCCTGTTTATTTACGGCTGGAACCAGTACCTGTGGCCGCTGCTGATCACCACCAAATCCGAGTATTTCACCGTGGTAATGGGGATCAAGCAAATGCTGGAAAGCGCCGAGCAATCCCCCGATTGGCACCTGATTATGATGACCGCTCTGCTGGCGATGCTGCCGCCGATCATCGTGGTGCTGAGCATGCAGAAGATGTTTGTCAAAGGCCTGACCGAGACCGAAAAATAAGAGGAGGCCATTATGGCTGGAATTATCCTAAAAGGCATCACAAAAGCCTATGGCAAAACCGCAGTGATCCACGGGATCGACTGGGAGATTAACGACGGTGATTTTGTAGTCATTGTTGGCCCTTCAGGCTGCGGGAAATCAACCCTGCTCCGGATGATCGCGGGGCTCGAGAGCATCACCGAAGGCGATATCTCAATCGGTGGCACGCGGGTGAACGAACTCGAGCCGAGCAAACGCGACATCGCCATGGTGTTCCAGAACTACGCGCTTTATCCGCACATGACAGTCTATAAAAACATGGCTTACGGTCTGAAGCTGATGAAGCTCGACAAAGCCGAGATCGAAAGCCGCGTGCAAAAAGCCGCCAAGATTTTGGAGATCGAAGACTACCTGCACCGGCTCCCGCGCGAGCTTTCAGGTGGCCAGCGCCAGCGGGTGGCCATGGGCCGCGCGATTGTGCGCGAGCCTGCGGTTTTCCTGTTTGACGAGCCGCTTTCAAATCTGGATGCCAAGCTGCGCGTGCAAATGCGCCTGGAAATTAAAAACCTGCAACACGAGCTCGGGATTACCTCGGTTTATGTGACCCATGACCAAGTGGAAGCGATGACACTGGGCGACCAGCTCGCCGTACTCAATGGCGGTTATGTCGAGCAACTCGGGTCCCCGATCGAGATCTACGAACACCCCGCTTCGACCTTTGTGGCCGGCTTTATCGGCTCCCCTTCGATGAACCTGATCGACGGACAAATGGATGGCGAGGGTCAAAGCCTGACCCTGCCCGATGGCTCTGTGATCACGCTGGAAACCCCACGCCAGTCATTGTCCGGCAAGCCAATAACACTTGGTATCCGGCCCGAACATTTTGCGCTCGGGGATGGCCCAAATCCGGTGCCGCTCCATGTGGGCGTTGTTGAGCAACTCGGTGCCGACACGCTAGTGCATGGGCAGCTCGGTGAAACCACAACCCCGATTGTGCTCCGGTTAGAAGGTGTGCAAAACCTGACCTCCGGCGGCCTGGTGCAGCTCCACATTCCTCAGGATGCCCTGCATGTGTTTGACAAAGCGAGTGGAAAGCGGGTGGATTGATTTTGGGTAAATAATGTTTTTGACTTACTTCTTACCTTTGCCCCAAACTGCCCGCCGATGATAGAGTAGAGTGATAGCATAGGCTAGGAATCCTAGGCCAAACAGAAGTAAAAACCAGTTTATAGTGGGCCAAGCCAGCAGGCTTACGCCAGAAAAAAGCAGCCCACCAAGAAAATTGAAAACTGGGACAATTAGCGAAGATTTATTACCAACTTTGAATGCGTTTGCATTTCTTGAAATCACAAGTTCGATATCTTCCGCACGTTGCTCATGTTTGTTCTTACAGGCAATCCCGTGTCCCAAATCAGCCGCGCAATCAGTGCAAAGCCCTTTTGAGCAAGCCTTGCATATCCCAACCGCAGGTTCATTCGAATGGTAAAAACAATTCATAGCCNNAGCCTATTATTTTTCATCGACTCAACTTATTGGATTAAAGCGCGTTGTGTAATACCCTACCCATCCACCCGAATACTCGCATTCTTCGGGTCATAGGGGCTATCCACGGTCACTTCGGCATCCCAAAGCCCGCCCAGCATTTTAACCTGCACTTTCTGGCCTGCCACCGCCAATTCTGGCGGCAGGTAGCCCATGCCGATGCTTTTCTCGAAATGGACCGAGTAACCGCCCGAGGTCAGGCGGCCAACCTTTTTGCCGTCCAGAAACAGCGCCTCGCGACCCCATGGGTCGGCGTCAGCCGGGCCGTCAACCAGCAGGGTGCAGCATTTGGCGCGGATGCCTGTGACCTCCATCGCGGCTTTACCGTGGAAGTCCTTGGAGGGGTCGATAAAACGGGGCAGGTCTGCCTCGGCAGGGGTGGCGTCGCGGCCAAGCTCGGTGCCAAAGGCGCGGTAGGATTTCTCCTGCCGGAGCCAGTTTTGGGCGCGGGCACCCACCAGTTTCAGCCCGTGTTCTTCCCCGGCTTTTTCAATCAGGTCAAACAGGTAGTTTTGCATTTCAATCGGGTGGTGCAACTCCCAGCCGAGCTCGCCCGTATAAGCCACGCGGATGGCGTGGACGGGGCACATGCCAAGCTCGATGTTGCGCGAGGTCAGCCACGGGAAGCGCTTGTTGGAAAGCGCGGTTTCAGGCGAGGGATCATTGATGATATCGCGCAAAAGGTCGCGCGATTTTGGACCGGCAACGGCAAACACACCGTATTGGGTCGTCACATCCTGAATCTCGATATAGCCAAATTCACCGGCTTTGTCCGCTGCGGCTTTTCGCAGGTAATCAGCGTCATACGCTGTCCAAGCCCCGGCGGACACAAGGTAATATTCATCAGTTGCTTCACGCACGATGGTGTATTCGGTGCGGGTGGTGCCTGCATCTGTGAGCGCATAGGTCAGGTTGATCCGGCCCACGCTTGGCAGCTTGTTACAGGTGAACCAGTCCAGAAAGGCGGTGGCCCCCGGGCCTTTTACGCGGTGTTTGGTGAAGGCCGAGGCATCTATCATGCCCACGCCTTCACGAATGGCCTTGGCTTCCTCCACGGCGTATTCCCACCAGCCGCCACGGCGGAAAGAGCGGGAATCGTGATCACTGAAGCCTTCGGGCGCAAAGTAATTCGGCCGCTCCCAGCCGTTCACAAAGCCGAACTGCGCACCGCGCGCTTTCATGCGGTCGTAGCTCGGGGTTGTGCGCAGCGGGCGACAAGCTTCGCGCTCCTCATCGGGGTGGTGCAGCACGTAAACATGCTCATAGCACTCTTCATTTTTCCGCGCGGCGTATTCGGTGGTCATCCAGTCGCCGTAGCGCTTGGGGTCAAGCGACGCCATGTCGATCTCGGCTTCACCATCGACCATCATTTGAGCGAGGTAATAGCCGGTGCCGCCAGCCGCGGTAATGCCAAAGCTAAAGCCCTCGGCCAGCCACATATTGCGCAGCCCCGGCGCGGGGCCAACCAGCGGGTTGCCGTCGGGTGTGTAGCAAATCGGGCCGTTGAAATCGTCTTTCAGGCCGGATTCCTCACATGATGGCATCCGGTGGATCATCGCCATATACTGGTCTTCAATCCGCTCCAGATCGAGCGGGAAGAGGTCGGCGCGGAAGCTATCAGGCACGCCGTGTTCAAAACAGGCGGGGGCGTGTTTCTCATAAACACCCAGGATCCAGCCGCCACGCTCTTCGCGCACGTAAGATTGCGCGTCTGCATCGCGGATCACGGGGTGTTCGGGGTTTTCTTTGCGCCATTCCACCAGCGCCGGATCGGCATCCGTCACGATAAACTGGTGCTCCACCGGAAT
>DFBP01000186.1:9841-16381 GCA_002366685.1 Rhodobacterales bacterium UBA3077
GTCACCACATGCTCGGCATGAATTTCGAATTCCTCGTCAGACGCAACCAGATTGCCGCCCTTTTCCACCATCACCGTGCCGCGCACGATCCAGTGGTCACAATCCCACTCATAGCTATCAACCTGCCGCTTGCGAATAATCTCGACACCGCGTTGCCGCGCGCCTTTAGCCATGGCCATGGTCACGTCAGCCGGATTGATATAGCCATCGGATGGATGGTAAAGCGCGCCCTTCAAATCTTCGGTGCGGATCAGCGGCCAGCGCTCCTTGATCTGTTCGGGCGTCAGGAATTCGTATTCGATACCCACGCTGTCAGCCGTGGTCGCATAAAGCCGGTACTCATCCATCCGCTCATCGGTTTGGGCCATGCGCAGGTTGCCGACCACGGAGAAGCCAGCATTGAGGCCGGTTTCAGCTTCCAGTTCCTTGTAAAACTTCACCGAATAGTCGTGAATATGGCTGGTCGCATACCCCATATTAAATAGCGGCAACAGGCCCGCCGCGTGCCAGGTTGAACCCGAGGTCAGCTCGTCCCGCTCCAGCAGCACCACATCTTCCCAACCGGCTTTGGCAAGATGATATGCAATACCGGCGCCCACCGCGCCGCCACCAACAACACAGGCTTTTACATGGGTTTTCATGACGGACTCCCGATTCCATTTTACTTTACGCACAATGCCAGCATACTGCCAAAACAACAAACTGGTGACGACTTATTGACGTGCATTTCCGACAATACAGCGGGAAATAGCGAAGGCGAGGTTTTGTGGAATGGCACATTATATACGCAATTGCTTCTGGCTGATGGTGCCTTCCATTTTACTGTTGTTTATCGCGGCTGACCGACTGCCACCCGCGTTTCAGGCAGAGGTGTTTTGGCATGACATCCCCCGGTTTATCGCTTGGCCGGAAAACCTGTTTCGCGCGGTGGTGTTTGCTCTGCCTGCATTTATGCCGCTCAGCATCAAAACCACACGGCAGCGTCGCGGATTGGCGTTGTATCTCTTTGGTACGGGCGTTTATTTCGCTTCCTGGCTGGCCTTGATCATCGCACCGCAAAGCTGGTGGAGCCTGAGCGCAGCGGGTTTTCTTGCCCCGGCCTATACACCGCTGATTTGGCTTTCTGGTATCGGCTTAATCGGCGAGCGCCTTTTCGCATCGCGCATCGGTTTTAGACCATGGATGTTCTTTGCACTGACTGTTGTGTTTTTGGGATTTCATATCGCACATACCGCGCTGGTTTTTGGTCGTTTATCGTAACCAAGCTTGCCAGATGGCACACCGTTAGGCATAGTCGATGTCAGATTTCAACAGGAGGTAAAGATGAAGCTCAATTCTATTTTAGCCGGCGCAATGGCGCTGGGATTTGCGACAGGCGCTATGGCAGAAGCCCTGCCCGACCTAGGCGGTCAAACCGTCGTTGTGGTCACTGAAAACGCATACCCTCCGCTGCAGTTTGTGGACCCTGCCTCGGGCGAAGCCATTGGCTGGGAGTATGACGCGATGGCCGAGATTGCCAAGCGCCTGAATATCACAGTTGAATACCAAAACATCAGCTGGGATGCGATGATCCCTGCGGTTTCCGACGGCCAGTATGACATGGGCATGACCGGTATCACCATCCGTGACGACCGCAAGGAAAAGGTCGACTTCTCGGATGCCTATATGCGCTCTGAAATGGTCATGCTGGTGGCCGGTGATGAATCCCGCTTTAGCGATGCCGCCGGTTTTGCGGCTGACCCCGATCTGCTCATGGCGGCCCAGCCAGGCACCACACCCTTTTATGTTGGGGTTTACGATGTGCTTGACGGCGACGAAGCCAACCCGCGCATTAAACTTTTTGAAACCTTTGGCGCGACCGTGCAGGCTTTGAAGGCGGGTGATGTAGACCTCGTGCTCACCGATGGCACTGCGGGCAACGGCTATGTGGAAGCCTCGGATGGCGGGCTCAAAATTGTCGGCGAAGCGCTGGGCACCGAGGATTTCGGATTCATCTTTCCGATCGGCTCCGAGCTTGTCACCCCGATGAACGCCGCCATCGCCGCCATGCGCGCCGATGGAACGCTAGACGCGCTCAACACCAAATGGTTCCTTGACTACAAGTTTGGTGAATAACAAATAATGCGTCGGGCTTTACGGCCCGGCGCGACTTCCCCCAAAGGGGCCAATAATGCACCCGAAACAAGAAAATGACTTCCCGTATTGGCTGTTGGTTGCGGTTACAATCGGGGCTTATCTCGCGTACCGCGTGGCAACCGATGAGCTTTATACTCAGGTTATTACGATCGTTTCCAAAGGGGTTTGGGTTACGGTTTTTGTAACGCTTGTTGCTTTTTCTTTCGCCTCCCTGTGGGGGTTGGTGCTCGCCGTCGGCTCCCTGTCGCGCTTCATTGTTTTGCGGCAGCTCGCACGGTTTTATATCGAGATCATCCGCGGCATCCCGATTCTTGTATTGCTATTTTACATTGCCTTTGTTGGCGCGCCCGCACTGGTTGTCGCGATAAACTGGGTGATCGAACCGCTTGGGTTTGAGCCGATGCGCACCCGCGATCTTTCTCTGATGTGGCGGGCTGTTCTGGCGCTCACTATCGGCTATTCGGCCTTTATCGCCGAGGTATTCCGGGCTGGTATCCAATCGGTTGAACTGGGCCAGATCGAGGCGGCCAAAGCTCTGGGCCTGAACAGCTGGCAGCGCTTTCGCCATATCATTTTTCCGCAGGCCATTCGAACCATCTTACCGCCGCTTGGAAATGACTTTATAGCGCTGATCAAAGACAGTTCGCTTGTTTCGGTATTGGGTGTGGCTGATATAACCCAGCTTGGCAAAATCTATGCCGCCGGCTCGTTCCGGTTTTTCGAAACCTATAATATTGTGGCGTATGTCTATCTGATGATGACGGTCACGCTTTCGCTCGGCCTGCGCAGGCTGGAGCGGAAAATGCGTGCCGAGCCTTTGGGCTAGGCACATTTTTTTGGAAAAATTAGCCGCCCGTTAAAGGCGCGCGCTTGTTGCAATGTTACGGACGACCAAAATCGCCGGAGTTTACTGTGCCGTCACCATTGCGGTCGAGCAGCTCAAACCAGGCACCGGACTGGCCAACAAATTCGGCTTGCGATACTTCGCCGTTGCCATCAACATCGTTGAACTCAAGGGTCATTCCAACAGATGGTTTTACGCGGTTGGCGTTATTTCCATGGCCTTTTCCGCCCTGCGCCTCGTTGGCCCGATCCGCCGCACGGGCTTCGTCAAAAGAGACATATTCCTCAGCGGTAATTACGCCATCGCCATTTTCGTCAAAAGTTACAAATACGTTTTCACGTTTTTCTGTAATTTCAGGCAATGTGACCATTCCGTCCTGGTTTTCGTCCCAGCTTTGGAAGAAACCGGCACCGGGGGTTCCGGCAGCAAATACAGATGTTGCTACAAAGGTGGCGAGGGTTGTCGAAATCAGAAGGGTTTTCATTGGGTGGCCCCATTATATTATTAGTTGCTCACTTTCAGTATCGTGAATATGGAAATGGCTTCCAACTATTCAAGAGCGCCACCAAGGACTCGAAGAACAATGTTTGTGAATAGCCAAGGCGATGCGCGGAATTCCGCCTCAAAAGAGTGGATTTATTCTTTGGATCATCCTAGCATACGCTCCTAAAACGGGAGATAGCACTTTGAATACCACGGAAGGAATTTTGCGGACTGGCGAGTTGCTCAACAACACTTATGTGATTGAAAAGCTCATTGGGTCCGGCGGCACGGGTGAAGTTTATCTGGCTAAAAACATCGTTTCCGGCCGGGAATTCGCGATCAAAATCCTGAAGCAGGAGTTCTCCCAGAACGAATCGTTCATCAACCTGATGCGCCGTGAGGCCGATGTTTTACACAACGTGATCGACGATGCGGTAGTGCGCTATAACGAACTCCTGAAATCGGACCTCCATGGCGGATTTGTGTTTTTGGTGATGGAGTTCATCAAGGGCCAACAACTTGCGGAAATTATGCAGCAACAAGGGTCGATTGATGAAAATTCGCTGCTGCAAATCGCCCACCGTATGGGGCAAGGCCTGAAAGCGGCTCATGCCCAAAATGCGTTTCACCGCGATATTTCGCCTGACAATGTCATTCTCCCTGGCGGTGACCCGGCCAAAGCCAAGTTGATCGATTTTGGCATCGCCCGCGATATTTCTGAAAATGCCCAAACCGTGGTTGGCGGTGGCTTTGCCGGTAAATACCAATATGCCTCCCCCGAACAGCTTAACGGCGAGGTGGACGCGCGCTCCGATCTTTATAGCCTCGGTGTGACTCTGCTGAACGCTTATCGGGGAAAGTCCAGCAATGTTGGCTCCTCTTTGATGGAGATTGTGCAGACAAAATCTCAACGACCCGACACAAGAGATGTGCCGGGTCGTCTCGGCGCCCTCATTGCCCGCTTGGTTGAGCCGCGCCCTGAAGATCGCTTCCAAAGCGCCGCAGAAATGTTGCAATGGCTTGACGGTGAAACAGCGGCACCGGCTGAACCGGCTCCCATGTCAACCGAGCAACCTATTATTGCCCCTTCCCGCCCCGTTTCCAGCTTTCAGGCTTTGCCCGATGAGCCGGGGAACGGTGGTGGTGGTATGGGTAAGATATTGATTATACTCGTTATAGCAGCGCTAGGCGGAGCCGGATGGTTCTTTGGCCTCGGCCCCGGGAACGAAATTTTATTTCCCGCCAAATACGAGCGCGAATCCCCTTATGAAATCACGGCCCGGCACGATAAAGGCACAAGCGTTATCACGATGGCCGGCCATGTTCGCGGCCCCGAGGAGGGCAATGCACTCGTAGCCGACCTCCAGCTTGGCTTTAGCGAATATACGATAAATCCTGCATTCGAATTTGCCAGTGGCGAGCCGAATGACCGCTGGGAGCAAATTCTGGCCTCGTTGGTCAAAGAAACCAAACCGCTGGATTCCTGGAAGATCGAAATGATTGACGAGCAGGTGACCTTAACGGGAGAAGCTGCAACCGAAGCCGCAGCAGAAGCCGTGCGAAACAGCTTTAACGCAACCGCTCAACTGATCGACGTTACCGCTACTGTTGACGTTGCGGTTGCGCAAAAACCACCTTTATTGCTTTCCCCTCTCAATGAACTGATCAAAACCTATGAAACCTGTGGCCCGCTCCGGATATCGGGCGGCGATGGTATTCAACTGGGCGCGGACGAGCGGATCACGGTTTCGGGCGTTGTCGCCCGTGAAAGTGATGTCGAAGTTTTCGATCTGGTACTTGGTGAACAGGCCGAAGGGCGAGAGATTGACTATAACCTCGCCGTGCTCAATGAGCCGGTTTGCGAGGTTGAGGCTCTTTTGCCAACACCTGAAAACAACGGCATTCAAATCGAGTATTCCTATGGCCAGAAAGAGGCCGAAGTTGGCGCCTCACCTTACCACGAGGGAGAAAACCCCGTAGTGGACGCAGTCCTCCCTGAAGCGCACGGGGGATTCCTCTATAGTTTTTATGTCGATGCTGGAGGCCAGGTCTTTCACTTGCTTCCGCATCAGTCCCGCCAAGCCCATACCCTCCCAAGTATTGGCGAAGTCGTTGACGGAGTACGCAAGATCCGGCTGACCTTTCCGGTTGCCGAAGCATCGACCGAACAGCTAGGATTTCGGGTAGTTGAGCCTTTTGGCACCAACATGGTGGTGGTAATCCTGAGTTCCATACCGCTTTTTGACGGCCTTCGTCCAAGAGCGGAATCGATTGACGCACTTAAGGATGTACTTGCTGAAAAAGCCGAAATTCTCGCCGCCAGCGGGACCATGGTTGTTAGCCGTTATCTTTTAACGGAGCCGTGAGAAACCCATATTATGGGTATTGATAGTAGTTTGCCGATTTGCGGCAATTGATTTTTTTGGCTATATTGGCCCTAGATATTGTGAATAAAACAGGAGTAGATAAATGACTTTTCGGAAATTTGGAGCGGTTTTGGCAGTCGCCGCGCTGGTGAGCCCGGTAGCATTGTCAGCACAAACGCTCACCGCAGACGAAATTTTGGCGCTTTTGCAGGCCCAGCGGGAACAATTGAACGAGGGTCTGGGGGCGACACGAACCCTTGAGTTTGTTACTGAATCAACCCCGGAATCAGGGGGTGCCGGGTTGTCTCTGGTGACGGAAGCGCCCGGTGAAGCGGTTGCCGCCAATACCGATGGTGCCGCAATTCCAGAAGAGATGGTGATTGACCTTACAATCTTTTTCGAATTCGATTCAGCCCTGCTAAAAGCCGAATCCAAAGGGCAGGTTGATGCGCTTTGTAGCGCAATTGAAGCCAGCGAAGCGGCCAGCGCCGCTGTTGTGGCAGAAAGCGCAGAGGCCCAGCTCGCTGATCCGAGCACATACCAAATTATTGGCCACACAGATGCTTCGGGCTCGGTGCAGTATAACCTCTCCCTCAGCCAAGCCCGCGCAGACGAAGTTGTCCGCTATATGGTGCGCGAATGCGGCATAGACGGGTCTATTCTGCAAGCCGTTGGTATGGGTGAAGCCCGATTGAAAGACGCGGGCAATCC
>DFBP01000186.1:16443-16957 GCA_002366685.1 Rhodobacterales bacterium UBA3077
GTGGGCTCGCTGCCGTGATCGCTTATACGTAATTGCCGGGCTGGTGCCCGGCAACTTAACGGCCCTGTTGTTTCGCGAATGATTTCAACATAGTTGGCAAAAACTGGGGATCACGGTCTGGCTGAAAACTAATTAGCAATCTTCGCCAACCAGTGTAGCCGTACCATTTACGATTGTTGCAGTGCAGTCAAAAGTGTCACCGTTTTCGCCACTACCGCCACTACCGCCACTACCGCCACCAACGGCAGCCAGAACTCCGTCAGCAACGGTTGCACTGGCGTTGTTGAGGCCAATTTGGATTGTCGCCGCCACAGCAATGGAAATTCCAACAATCGCGGCGGTCAAGACCACCCAATCTACAGTTACCGCGCCTTCTTCGTCACGCGTAAATCTAACAATATTAAACATTTACTTTCCTCAACTTCTTCAACTTGGCTACTTTGTCTAGGTTATGACTAAATTGTGATCTTGTTCAAAATGTGTTCAAATCGGGGTTTTTTCGGAGTGTCATTTC
>DFBP01000186.1:17017-17839 GCA_002366685.1 Rhodobacterales bacterium UBA3077
CGCAACCTTCGCGCAGTTCCCTTATGTCTGGCAAAGAATACCGCAGCTGAAATAAATAGTGGTTTTTGCCGACTAAGCCATCGTTTGCAAAAAGGCGGCGCGACTGCTGGCGTCGTCAATATGGTTTGCCAAAGAGGTGCAAAGTTCTTCGCGTGTCGCGCAGGTCTTTGCGGTTTTTTTGATCAGTATCTTCGCAATCGGGCCGATATGGGGCGTTAACTCGCGGGTCAAAGCTTCGAGCAAGTCATCGCTCAGCATTGGTCCGGCTCCGGTCGTTGCAGCCCCAGTTTGACCAAGATGAGCCTGCACGGCGGCTTTGAAAGCTTCGCGGTGTTCGGGCCCGATCTCGGCGGCGAGCTGGTTAATCAGCTGTCCGGTATCTGTAGTAGCGCCAGAAACCCGCTTCACCAGCACCTTGGCAATCGGGCCAATCTGGGTGGTGAGCAGTTCCTCTATCCGCGCCAGTGCCGATTTGGGCATCTGTGCTGCCATTGTTTGGCTCAACGCCGCTGCCGGTTGTTGGTTGGAAGTCATAACAATCGTGCGGTCAGTGTCATTCATAGCGGCACTATCGACATTTCTGAGAGCTTCGTGAATGCCATTGGCAAACGCCCGGGCATCCGGCGTGCGCTGCTGTGGATCGGCCATCAATGTTTGCGCCGACAGGGCGTAAAGCGCTTCCGGTAAGCCGGGAGCGAGCTCGCGGAGGTTTAGGACCTGACCTGACAGGACTTTTTGGGTCAATTCCCCCAAAGAGCCGGATTCAAAAGGCTTCCGACTGGTCAGAAGCTCAAACATAATCACACCGGCACCAAAAATATC
>DFBP01000186.1:17955-23440 GCA_002366685.1 Rhodobacterales bacterium UBA3077
GCTGCATGAATCGCATCCAGCCCTGCCAGCATTTGGGTCATGATTGAGCCAAATTCCTGCAAGTTCGGCAATGGTCGCCGCGCGATCCGGTCCTCGATGGTTTCCGATTCGATGAATTCCATCACCAGATAGGGCTGCTCATCTTGCTCGAGATAGTCAAATATCGTGACCAGATTGCCGTGCAAAACCCGCCCCGCCGCTTTGGCTTCACGCGCAAAGCGCTCTAGCCATGAAGCGCGTTCATCTGTGCCCATCAGGTGTGTGTGTAGTGTTTTAATGGCCACAACCCGGTCAATATCCGGGTCATGGCCTTTATAGACAACTCCCATCGCACCTTGGCCAAGCACAGAATCGATTTGGTATTTGCCAACGGTTTTTGGGGTCTCGGGGGTCATTAATCATCCAGCAGTTTCATAGCGCTGTTTAACGAACGCCGCATCCGATTGAAAGACTCGGAAAGCGAAGAAATTTCATCTTTGCCCTTTTTCACATATTCGTCTGCCGAGAAATCACCCATGCTCACTTGCTCAGATATTTGAGACATTACCGTCACAGGTTTCAAAACAATGCGGGACAGCATTATGTTCACCAAAATAATGACCACAGCAAAAGCCACAACAATGGCCGCCAGAATTACGATCACCAGATCAAGGGCACGCTTGTCAGCCAATGTCATCGGTGCCGAGATAATTTGCGCGCCGATGGTTTCACCCAATTGCCAGCCAAATCCGTTTTCGGGGCCGTAAAGATCAAGCATGGCCGCGGGGGCTATGTCGGGGTCCGAGTGACAGCGGAGGCAGCCCTCGTTGGTAATCTTGAACGGAAAGGCCACTACATAAGAGCGCCCGGAATCGGTTTCACGGATGCTTACAACGCGGTCAAGGCTCTGATCGGCGCGGAGCTGGTCGATCAAAGCCGCTTCCCAGTCATTCGCAAGATCGTCGGGATTGGTTGGGTTGAGCGCGGCTTCTTTGTAGCTATAATCCGAAAAGCTTTCCTGAAAACGGGCAAAAACAGTTTGTGCCGAAAAGGACGGAACCGAGTGCGGGATAAACAGAATATCGTTGTCGTCCGCTAAAAGCGGCGTAATACCGGTTGAGGTATAATGCCGAACCGCAAGCGCATTCCCCCGAATAATCGCGATCTCGTTTTCGATCTCGTGAAGTGCGTTTTCCTGCGCTGCCCGATAACTGAGGAACGATGCCGCCCCGAGCCCGATAATGCAGGCCGTAACCAATACAAGGTTAAACTTAGTCCGTAATTTCATAACCGATTCCTTTTTCCCCTAGGCACATTGTTAAATAAATGTATTACTGTCGTCTATCTTACGCCCATATAAACCGCATTATCATACTAAGCCTTTGGCGCTAATTAAAATAGGTATTACCGATGTTTAGATATTTTGCTGTAATTTTACTGACAGTTTACTTGCCATTTTCGGTAAGTGCGCAAACCAGAACTTTTAACGACGTATCCATTGTGGCGCTGATCGTGACCTCCGGCGGCGAAACGCCGGTTTCGGCCAGCGTCACAAAAACGCTCGAATCACTCGACGCGCAAACCTTGACGGCAAACGCGCCGAACGCCTCGGAAATGCGCTCGATCCTAAAGCGCTTTACGTCAGCCGCCATAGATACAGATATAGCAATTGTCTATTTTGACGGGGCCGTTCTTAAAATTGGAGACCGCGAATTTGTAGCGCCGGGTGGCATTCAGTTACGCAGGCCATCTGATCTTCTTACACGGGCTATTCCGCTTTCAGCACTGGCGCGCGCCACAGCGCTGGCCAACAATGGTGGGGTGGTGCTAGCGCATTCAACCGGTCAGAGTATCGACCTCATTGAGGGCGTAACCCTTGTTGAAACCGCCCCGCGCCCGCGCACCGGTACAAGCCCAATCCTATTCGCCAACGAAAATGCGGCGGTGAGCCTCGCCAGTGGTCTGGAAACTATGGCAAATACCGATGGCGATATTGACCTGACCGAGGCCCTTCAGGGCCTCTCGGCGATTGAGGGAATCAGTATTTCGGCGCTTCCTTCCCGGCCTGCTATGCTCCGCCAGCCCCCCCCGCTTGCGCCGGAAGTTACGGCCGCCACAACCAACCCTGTTTTGGAGGCAACACCTGAAGAACCTGCAACCGAAGGGTTGGAGCTACCTCAGGTTGGCAGCGACCCTGAGGACGTGACGCCGCTCGCCGAAACAGATTCTGCAACTGAAGAAACGATAGCGGAAGAACCCGCCGAGACGCCCGTTTCCGACCCGGTTCCAGAAACGGAAGCATTACCCGTAGCCGAAAATACAGCCCCCCAAAGCGACCAGGTTAACGATACGGCAGCCGCTGAAGAGTCAGAGCTTTCGATCGATGTGTTGCGTGCCATGCAAGGCGCGTTAACGCGCACAAACAAACGCACGCTCCAGCGTAATCTGAGGAACCTCGGGTTTTATCGTGGCTTGATCGACGGCATTTTCGGCCGACAAACAGAACGTGCAATCTCGGCTTATCAGGACTCTATCGGGGCTACCGTTACCGGCGTATTAACACCTGCGCAGCTAGAAGCGTTGAGCGAATAAATTGCCAAAAAAGCCTTAAAGGGATAAGATAGGCGAAGTGACTCGCCTGTCATGCCAATTCAGGGACCGACATTTTATGATAAGATTCTTGGTCATTTTAGCCTTATCAATCACGCTGCCCTTTGGGGCGTGGGCCGGCGAAAGAATCGCACTTCTGATTGGCAATTCGGACTATCAGCAAAATAACCTTGACCTGCCCAACCCCGCCAACGATGCCGCCGCCCTAGGTGAAAAACTCGAAACCCTCGGTTTTCAGGTGATCAAGGCTATCGATGTAGATCACACACAGATGACAGCGGCACTTACCGATTTTTCGGAAGCGGCCAAGGGGGCCGAAATGGCTGTGTTTTTCTTTGCGGGCCATGGCGTTCAGGTGAGCGGCGAAAACTATCTGGTTTCGACCGGGTTTGACGAATTCAGCGCTGCGGGTCTTGGCAACTCTGCCATAAGTATGACCGATGTTCGCAATGCATTTGAGACAGCTAGTGCTGACGTAGGAATCGTCATTCTAGACGCTTGCCGCAACAACCCGTTTGTTGAAACAGGCCAGGCCCCGCCGGGGCTGGCGCGCTCCACCGGCGGGGCTGGCTTATTGATCGCCTATGCAACCGATCCCGGCAATGTGGCTTTTGACGGCACCGGAGAAAACAGCGTTTTCACCAACGCTATTATAGACAATATCGATGCAAAAGGCGTTGAGGCCCGGATCATGTTTGGCCGCGTGCGCCAGCAGGTAATTCTTGATACACGCGGACAGCAGATCCCATGGGTTGAAGAGGCGGTTCTGGGCGAGCATTACTTTGCTGGCAGGCAAGGCGTTGTGAATGTCGGAAACGCCTATTCACGCGAGCTATCGCTATGGCGCGAAATTTCCGCGACAACCGATATCGCTGCCTTTGAAGGGTATATCGCTGAATTCCCCGATGGGGTGTTTACCACATTTGCGAGTGATCGGATTAAAATGATTGAGCGGGCGCGAGCCGCAGGTGCACCATCGGGGCAGACAAGCACCGAGCTTTTGCAGGGCGAACCTCCCGACCGTATCGAAAACGCGTTGGCGGTGCTTGGTTTTTTGCAGGCAACGCGTGACCTGTCGGGCGCCTCGCTTCAGCGCCTCGCAAGCGCATTTGATCTTTATCGCGTGCAACTACCCAACCCCGATGAGGCCAGCGCCGAGCGGCTTTACCAAGATGCAGCGCGTATGACCATATTTCTTGGTGCAACCACGGCGCAGCAACTTCGCACCGATATTGTATCGCTATCCAGTATAGACCGGACCCTGAAAATTGCGCGGGATGCCATCCGGGAAATTGAAGAAATTGCCAAAACCAATCCGGATGCGCTCCCGATCCTGGTTGAATCCCGCCGCGATGTAACCGCAATCGAGGCTTCGCTTGATCAAGTTTTGGGACGGCTCGATGAAAGCCGGATTTATTATCAGTCTCTCATTGATCAGGCACAGCAGTTCTTCCCTGAGAGTTTCACCCCTGAAGCAACCGAACAGGTATTGCCCCCAGCCGGGATGAGCCGCCTCGAGCAGCGCCTCGCAGATGATGCAGCATTATTTATTAAACACGTTCAGAGTTATACACCGGAAACAGAAGGAACCTATGCATGGCTGACCGACTTTTTGCCAACAAACTAGTAGCCGCAGGATTAAGCGCATCACTCGTGATTAGCGGGTGCGTTCCTGTCATTACGCCCGGCATTCCGACAGTTACGGTAACCCGAACCGGCCTCACCCCCGAAGAAGAAGAGCTGCGGAGCCGTTCACAAGCTTTGCAAAAAACCATTATCGAAGGGGCCTCGCTGGGCGCCGCTGCCGGTGCCGCACTCAGCCTGGCCAACGGTGGCGACAATTTCTGGCGCAATGTCGCGATTGGTGCCGCTGTTGGTGGTTTGGCAGGGACCTATGTCGCGAGCTTGCAGCGCAACTTCGCCTCTCGCGAAGATCAGCTGAAACAGGCAATTTCGGATGTTCGCGCAACGAATGCGGAAACAAATGCAACCCTACAAGTTATGCGCACTGTTCAGGCGCGTGACCTTGCCGAGCTGAACGAACTTCGCACAGCTCTCGCCGCAGGTAGAACCGATGCCGCTTCTCTCGAAGCCCGCCTCAGCGTGGCGCGCGCAAATCTGGCAGATATGAACGGTGCCATTGAAGGCGCTCAAAACCGCGCCGGTGAATTTACGCAAGCACGGGATACCATGGCCAGCGAAGGTGAAACAGCCGAAATGGATGGCGAGCTTGCCCTACTTCAAGACCGCATTCAGCAAATGCGGGCTGTTGCCTCTGAACTATCGCAAAACGTCTAGGAGACCAGAAAATGAAAAGATTATTACTTCTTGGCACAGCCATTTTCGCGTTCAGCGGCTGTGAAGTTTCGGAAGATCCGGCAGATGGCGGATTCATTTCGGGTGTGGTTGGCGTAGCTGGNNGGCGGTTATCAGCGCCGGATCGACGCATTGGAAGCCACACTGGCAGCGGATCAGGCACGCGCCAATTCGCTAGCGTCGGAGCAGCTTCGCCTTCAGGCCCAGTCCGCCAGTATTTCTGCACAAATCAGGAACCAGACCGCTCAGCTTGCCGCACTGAAAAAGGTTGTAAATGACCGGGTTGCATTGCTTGAAGCGACCGGAACCACCGTTGGCAGCGGTATGGCTGTGCGTGTGCGGGCCACCGCCAATGCAGCGCCGAGCGGGCGGACCGATGCGGAGCGTTTGGCCTCGCTACGTGCCGCCATCGCAAATGCGCGGGCGCTCTCCGTAGACCTCAGCCAACTCTCATGACCTTAAAGCGGCCACAGAATCCAATGCCGGGCTTTGTGGCTGCTGCTTTGCAAAACCAAGGGTTGGAAGAGGCTTATGCCAGCCGCCCGCCTTTCCAGCGCAATGATTATCTAGGTTGGATAGC
>DFBP01000186.1:23514-28669 GCA_002366685.1 Rhodobacterales bacterium UBA3077
GCTAACTCTTGAGGCGCAGGTTTTTCGGATCGTAGAGCGGGGCCTGAACACGCGCAATCGGATGGCGAACCCCAAAAACCTCGATTGCAAACTCTGTCTTGTCCGCCAATGTTGAGGGCAGATAGCCAAAACAAATACTCTTTCCAACCGAATAGCCAAAACCCGCACTTGTAACGAGCGAAACCCGTTGGCCTTCGCAAAACAGGCTCTCGCCACCGGTTAACGGCAGGTTTTCGCGGGTCGCAAAGCAGCACAGGCTCTGGGAAACCCCGTCTTCCTTTTGTGTCTTCAGTTTTTCACGCCCGATAAAATTCCCTCCGGTTTTCAGATGAACCCTAAACCCGAGTCCGGCTTCGATCGGGGTGTAATCGGGCGTTATGTCAGCGCTCCAGTAGAGGTATCCCTTTTCCATACGCAGGCTATCAATCGCGCGGTAGCCGATATCTTTGATACCGGAAGGTTCTCCGGCAGAGATCAAAGCATCATACACGTGCAGGGCAAATTCGGTTGGTATGTGCAGTTCCCAGCCTAGCTCCCCCACATAGCCGATACGGATGGCCCTTACAGGAGCGGCGCCTAGCGTAATGTCGCGGGCGGTGGCGAAAGGGAAAGCCTCGTTGGAGATATCCTCTTCGCAAATCTGCGCAAGCACTTCGCGTGACTTTGGGCCACAAATATTAATAACTGCACGGGCAGAGGTAACCTCAATCAACATTGCGTCATCCGGCAGGTGCTGCCTTATCCAGTCACTATCATGCACGCCAAAGCCTGCGCCGGTGACGATATAGAAATGGTTTTTCGCTAGTCGTGTAATGGTAACGTCCGCCTCAATCCCACCAAGCTCATTGCAAAGCTGCGTATAGATCACTGTGCCGATGGGTTTGTCCATGTTTGAAACGGAAAGCCGCTGGATGGCGGCGAGCGCACCCAAACCAACCAGCTCGAATTTTGCAAAACTCGACTGGTCAATTAACACGACACCTTCCCGCACCGCCCGATGCTCTTGGGCGACGAACGTCTTCCAACCCGGCTCTAGAAAATCAAGCTGATCGACGGGATCCACCCCCTCAGGCGCAAACCAAAGCGGCCGTTCCCACCCGTTTTTGCTGCCCATCACCGCGCCTTTTTCCTTTAGCCGCGCGTGTAGCGGCGAAAGGCGCAGGTTGCGCACAGCCTCGGCCTCAGCCCCCGGGTAGCGCATTTTGTAATGGTGGGCGTAATGCTCGACGGCGCGCGGATACATATAGGCGCGTGCGCCGTGATGAGGCCCGAAGCGGCGGTTATCCAGCGGCCATAGGTCAAGCGAGGGGCGGCCTTCCAGCAGCCACTCGGCGATCATCTCACCGGCACCACCACCCGCAGCGATCCCGTATAGGAAGCCCGTGGCGAGCATCAGGTTTTGCAGGCCAGGCACGGGGCCAAGCACAAAATCACCATCGGTCGAATAGGGAATCGGCCCGTTGATAACCGTTCGGATACCGACTTCATTGACGATTGGCGTAACCTTGGCGGCATTGACCGCCAGCGGCTCGAAGCGCTCAAGGTTCTCCGGCAAAAGCTGGCGAACAAAGCCGCCGGGGATACCGTCATCCCCGAAAGGTTGCGTATTATCCTCATATCCGCCAATCACCAGCCGCCCGCCCGCGTCGGGTTTGTAGTAAACCAGCCTATCAGGGTCTCGCAATGTTGGCAGGCCTGCCCGGAAATCGGGGATTGGTTCGGTAACGATATACTGGTGCTCAACCGCACAAGCCGGAATTTTGAGGCCCAGCTTGGCCCCCAATTCACGGCTCCACATGCCGGTGGCGAGGGTGACGGTTTCGGCTTCCCAAGAGCCTTTATTGGTGAGCACCTTCGTTACCCGCCCGTTTGCCACTTCAAAATCCTGCACCTCCACGCCTTGCTCTATCCGCACACCCAGCTTGCGGGCGGCGGCGGCAATAGCTTGGCAGAGCGAGGCTGGGTCCACATGGCCGTCAGACGGAATAAAAGCCGCGCCTTCAAGGCCTTCGGTAGAAATGTAAGGAAACAGCGCCTTGGCTTCATCTGGCGAGATCACATTCATTTCCAAGCCGAAGCTTCGTGCCATCGTCGCCAGCCGCTTGGCTTCCAGCATCCGGTCTTTGGAGGCCGCCAACCGCAGGCTGCCCACCTTTTTCCAGTCAAAATTCAGGCCCGTTTCAGCTTCCAACCGGTCATACATCTCAACCGATTTTTGCAGCATGCGCGTGGTGTTCCGTGAGCTTCGTAGCTGCCCAACCAGCCCCGCAGCATGCCATGTTGCCCCCTCGGTGAGCGCGGCTTTTTCAAGCAGCACCACATCTTTCTCTCCCATGCGCGCCAGATGATAGGCAATCGAGCAGCCAATTATACCGCCCCCGATAATCAGGTGTTTCGCGGCATTTATCCGCATTCAGCTCTCTTTCACACTCAATGAAATTTCGTATTTATCCAGCATGGCACAGATCGCCGCGTCGGGTTCGGCATCCGTGACAAGGATGTCGATATCTTCAGGAGTCTGCATGGCAATCGGGGCGCGCAATCCGAATTTTGAGCTATCGGCAACTACGATGCTCACTTGCGCCCGCCGGATGGCCTCGCAGGAGATATCGGCCTCCTGAATATCGTGCAGCATAAATCCGGCTTTGGCACTGATCGCGCCCACCGACATAATCGCGTATTGCACGTTAAACCGCTTGATAAAGTTGATCGCGTCTTGCCCGAAGGCCCCGCCATCATGGCTGCGCAGTTCTCCACCCGCCAGAAATACACGGTTGTTATTGCGTGCGGTCAGCATATGCGCCACGGCAATGGAATTGGTCACAACATAAAGATCGGTATGGTTTTGCAGCGCTTGCGCCACATAAGCCGTGCTGGAGCCAATATCCATAAATAGCGAATTACCGTTTTCGATCATATCCGCCACGCGCGCGGCGAGTTGCTTCTTGGCTTCGGCGTTTTTGTCCATTCTGGACTGGAAAGGCGGCTCAACCACCGAAACAAGCCCAACAAGGGAAACGCCCCCATGAACTTTTTTTACAAGAGCGCTGGCTTCCAATGATTTGATATTGCGCCGGATTGTTTCATCAGAAACCGCAAGACGGGCTGCCAAAAAACCGATCCGGCAGGAGCCGCCAGCCAACCGAATTTCGCGCAAGATCTCCTGCTCCCGCTGATTTGTGATTGCACTTTGCTTTGCCATTACACGCTCCCAATCACTACTTTTCCACATTTTCCCACATTGAACAACATTATTCGCCAATTTGCTTGACTTTACGCCAAGCCAAACGCACGCTTTCCCATATCGACGGGATCGTCTCGTCACTTAATAACACGAGAAGGAACCAAAAATGCGGAACATATCGAAGATTTCATTTGCGGGGGCCGTCGCGGGTCTCATGTTGGGCGGTGCGGCGATTGCCGATGTGGAGTCGCAAGATCCGATCAAGCTGACCCTGCATGACTGGTCGGGCCAGTTGATCAATACCCAGATCATGGGTGCCGTGCTGGAGGAGGCCGGCTATAATGTTGAATATGTGCAAGCGGATTATATCGCACAGTTTGCGGGCCTGAAAACCGGTGACCTGAGCTTGGCGATGGAGATCTGGGCCACCACCGGCCAAGAGGCGCTGGATGAGGCCGTAGCTTCGGGCAATGTTGTAAATGTGGGCGAAACAGGCCTACAGGCGATCGAGGAATGGTGGTATCCGCTCTATATGAAAGAGCGCTGCCCCGGCCTACCGGACTGGCAGGCGCTTAAGGCGTGCTCGGCTGAGTTTGCCACCGCCGAAACCGCGCCTTTGGGCCGCTATGTAGGCGGGCCGGTTACTTGGGGCGGGTTTGACGAAGAGCGCGTTGCCGCCCTCGACCTTGGTTTCGAGGTGGTGCACGCGGGCACCGATGCCGCCCTGTTTGCCGAACTTGAATCGGCTTACCAGCGTGAAGCACCGGTCATTTTGTGGGTTTATGTGCCCCATTGGGCGCCCGCTAAATTTGACGGTGAATTTGTTGAATTCCCTCCTTATTCGGCTGAATGCTACACCGACGCGTCAGTGGGTGTGAACCCTAATGCGACCCATGATTGCGGCAAACCCCGTGGGCCGATTTGGAAAGCCGCTTGGGCGGGCTTGGCTGACAAATGGCCGGGCGCAAATGCGATTATCGAAGCTTATACCCTCAATAACGCCGAGATGAGCGCCATGGTTGGCGCGGTTGATCTCGACGGGGAAAGCATCGAAGATGTGGTTGATCAATGGATGGACGATAACGAGGACCGCTGGTCGGCGTGGATCGCCCAATAAAATCTGTCGCCCCCCGATATTGGGGGGCGCGCCCTTTTCAAGGCCAATAAAATGACCGCAAAACTCGTCTGCAAAAATGTCTGGAAACTGTATGGAGACGGCCCGGAGCGGTTTTTGCAGAGCAATCCCGCGCCGAACCTGAAACAAGTGCGGGACGCGGGGCTGATCCCTGCCGTGCGGGATGCCAATATCGCCGTGGAAGATGGCGAGATTTTTGTGATTATGGGGCTTTCGGGCTCGGGAAAGTCAACACTCGTGCGCTGTATGTCCCGCCTGATCGAGCCCACGGCAGGCGTGCTCGAATTTGAAGGCCGCGATTTGCGGCAGATGAACGACCGCGAGATGATCGAAATCCGCCGCCACAAAATGGGTATGGTTTTTCAGCATTTTGCCCTGCTGCCGCATTTGAGCGTGTTGCAAAATGTGGCTTTTCCGTTGGGCATTCAGGGGCAAAAGAAAGCAGATGCCGAAGCGCGGGCGCGTGAAGTTATCGAGCTTGTCGGCCTGAAGGGCCGTGAGGATTATTACCCGCGCGAGCTTTCCGGCGGGCAACAGCAACGGGTAGGGATCGCCCGCTCGCTTGCCGTCGAGCCCGATATCTGGTTTCTGGACGAACCGTTTTCTGCGCTTGATCCGCTCATCCGCCGCGAAATGCAGGATGAATTTTTGCGCCTTCAGGGAATGCTGAAAAAAACCATCGTGTTTATCACCCATGATTTTGACGAGGCCATCCGGCTGGCCGACCGGATAGCGATCATGAAAGACGGTGCCGTTATTCAGGTCGCCACCCCCGAGGAGCTGGTGCAAAGCCCGGCGGATGACTATGTGCGCGAGTTCACCACGCATATCCCGCG
>DFBP01000186.1:28764-36698 GCA_002366685.1 Rhodobacterales bacterium UBA3077
AGTGGCTGCCCAAGTGGTGGCAAGCGCCGAACCTCTCAAAGTAGTTGATGAAGACGGTGGAGATGTAGGCTCGATTGACCGTGAACAAGTGATCTCTGTGCTGGTGGGCGGTTAGATGGCGCTTCGCCCAGCAATATGGCTCGGGCTTTTTGGGCTCACACTAGGGCTCGCGCTGTGGCAACCGCTGAGTGGATACCCCGAAGCGTGGGTGATCGGACTGAAAGATGTGGTGAGCGCCGCGATGAAATGGCTGGTTGAGGAAGCCGCCGTTGGGCCGGTTAAGTTTACCGACCTCACACGCGGCTTGGCGTGGCTGATTGAGCAACCCTATGAGTTGGCAAAATCCGTGCTGGCCACCGGATTCATGGACGGTGTGGGGCGAAGGGCTGAACAGATTGTGCCACCCTTGAGCTGGCTCGGGGTCATCGCCTTTGTGATGGCCCTTGGGCACTATGCCAAAAGTTGGGGGCTGGCGCTGGTGGTTGGGCTTTGCTTTACCTATCTGGCGGTTTTTGGCCAGTGGGAAAGCGCGATGGTCACACTCGCTTCGGTGGTGATCGCGGTGCCAATCGGGGTAGCCGGCGGGCTTTGGCTCGGGATTTTGGCTTACCGGCACCGCAGCTTCGAGCGCGTGCTCTCACCGGTGCTTGACCTCATGCAGACAATCCCGATTTTTGCCTACCTTGTACCAATCCTGTTCATGTTTGGCTTCGGGCCGGTTTCGGCGCTGGTGGCAACGGTGATTTACGCGATGCCCCCGATGGTGCGGATCACCACTTTAGCGCTGAAAGGGGTGGACCCCGAGATCAAGGATTTTGCCACCATGACCGGCTGCACACGGCGGCAGATGACATGGCGGGTGCTGGTGCCAGCCGCGCTTTCCTCGCTTATGGTCGGGGTGAATCAGGTGATAATGCTGTCGCTCAACATGGTGATCATCGCTTCGATGATCGGCGCGGGCGGGCTTGGCTTTGATGTGCTTTCAAGTTTGCGCCGCCTCAATATCGGTGGTGGGTTCGAGGCCGGTATTGCGATTGTGGTGCTGGCCATAGCCATTGACAGGCTCAGCCAAGCCTTTGCTGAACGCTCCACGCGGATTGTGCCGCCGCTCAAAGGCAACTGGGTAAAGCGGCACCCGCGCTCGGTTTTGGTGGCCGCTATTCTGATGGTTTCCATGGGGCTGGGGCTGGTTTTGCCATTGTTTCAAACCTTCCCGGAAGACAGCGCCCTAACCACGGGGAAATTCTGGAGCAACGGCGTAAAATACCTGAATATCAACTTCTTTGACCAGTTTGAAGCGGTCAAAATCTTTGTGCTCAACGCCTTTATGCTGCCGATTAAGAGGTTCTTCCTTGGCATCCCGTGGCCATGGGCATGGCTGATGCTGGTCGCCCTCGGCTATCGCTTTGGCGGGGTAAAGCTGGCGGTAATGAACGGGTTGATGGCGGCGTTTATTCTGGCAACCGGCATGTGGGAAAAAGCGATGATCACAGTTTACCTTTGTGGCTCGTCGGTGATGATCGCTGCCGCTATCGGTATTCCGATCGGCGTATGGGCGGGCGTGAGCGCACGGGCCGGGCGGGTGATTGGGGTGGTCATCGACACGCTGCAAACCTTGCCGAGCTTCGTTTACCTGATCCCGGTGGTGATGCTGTTTCGCATCGGAGATTTCACAGCAATGCTGGCGATTGTGGCTTATGCTATTGTGCCTTCCATCCGCTATGCCGCGCACGGGGTACGTGGGGTGCCGGAGGAGTTATTGGAGGCTGGCATCGTTTCCGGCTGCACTAAAGGGCAGATTTTGCGGCGCATCCGGCTGCCGCTGGCTTTGCCCGAAATTCTGCTCGGGCTCAATCAAACCATCATGCTGGCGCTTTCGATGCTGGTGATCACGGCGCTCGTTGGCACGCGCGACCTCGGGCAGGAGGTCTATATCGCGCTCACCAAAGCCGATGTTGGCCGTGGTTTGGTCGCGGGTTTTGCCATTGCCTTTATCGCCATGATGGCTGACCGGATGCTAAACGCATCGGCCCGCGCGGCACGTATAAGATTTGGACTGGAGGACGGGCATGTCTGACCCGATATTGAACCGCATCAAAGCATTGCCGATATGGCAGGGCGAGATTGAGGCCACGCCGCTGGACGGCGGGCGCACCAACCTGAATTTCACCGTTATAGACGGCGACAGCAAATATGTCGTGCGCTTTGGCGAGGATATCCCCGCCCATCATGTGATGCGCTTTAACGAGTTGGCGGCGAGCCGTGCAGCCCATGCCGCCGGGCTTTCGCCAGAGGTGGTTTTTGCACAGGACGGCCTTACGGTCATTCGGCATATCGAAAGCAAAACGCTCGAAGAAAAAGATGTCGGGCAACCCGAATACTTGGCCCGGATCGTAGACCTGATGCGCCGCTGCCACCAAGAAATGCCCCAGCACCTGCGCGGCCCGTCGCTGGTGTTTTGGGTGTTCCACGTTATCAGGGATTACGCCGCAACACTTGATGATTATGCCAGCCCGCACGCCACCAAAATGCCGGAATGCCTTGCCATTGCCGAGCGGTTAGAGGCTGATATCGGCCCTGTTGAGCTTGTCTACGGCCACAACGACATGATGGCGGCCAACATACTGGATGACGGGGCACGACTTTGGCTGATTGACTGGGATTACGCCGGCTTCAACTCTCCGCTTTTTGATTTGGGCGGTTTGGCCAGCAACAATATGCTCACCGAGGCGCAAGAGCTGGAAATGCTCAGGGCCTATTCCCGCACCCCCCCCGATGCCGCACTTCTGCGCCGATATCTCGCGATGAAATGTGCCTCGCTCATGCGCGAAACCATATGGAGCATGGTTTCAGAGTCCATCTCCGATCTTGATATCGATTACGCCGCTTACACGGAAGAAAACCTTGCGCGCTTTGAAGCCGCATATGCCATCTATAAACAAGGTTAAGACCATGAAAACCATTCCTTCCTCCAGCAAAACCGTTGTTATCGGCGGCGGCATTATCGGCTGCTCTACCGCGTATCATCTCGCCAAAATGGGTGAGGAGGTCGCGCTGCTGGAGCGCAAAAAGCTGACATCCGGCACCACCTTTCATGCGGCGGGGCTGGTGGGGCAGCTGCGGAGCAATGCCAATATCACACAGCTTCTGGGCTATTCGGTCGAGCTTTATAACAGCATTGAAGAAGAAACCGGCCTTGGCACCGGCTGGAAGATGAATGGCGGTTTACGGCTGGCCTGTAATGAAGAGCGCTGGACTGAAGTGAAACGGCAGGCGACCACGGCGCACTCATTCGGTTTGCAAATGGACCTGCTAACCCCGAAAGAGGCGCAAGAGCTTTGGCCGCTGATGAACGTGGATGACGTTGTTGGCGCGGCGTTTATGCCAACCGACGGGCAAGCGAACCCCTCTGACGTAACGCAGGCGCTGGCCAAGGGGGCGCGCATGGCGGGGGCACAAATATTCGAGGATTGCAAAGTGCTGGACCTTGAGGTCGAGAAGGGCCGCATTAAAGCGGTGATCACCGAAGCCGGGCGGATTGAATGCGAAAAGGTGGTGGTTTGTGCGGGGCAGTGGACCCGCGATTTTGCCAAAAAGTTTGGCGTAAACGTGCCGCTGGTCAGCATGGAACACCAGTATATGGTGACCGAAGCGATTGAAGGCATGCCCAAAAACCTGCCCACCCTGCGAGACCCTGACCGCCTGACCTATTACAAAGAAGAGGTCGGCGGGTTGGTGATGGGGGGGTATGAACCTAACCCGATCCCGTGGGCGGTGGAGGGCATCCCCAAGGGCTTCCATTATACGCTGATAGACAGCAATTTTGACCATTTCGAACCACTGATGGAGCTGGCGCTGGGCCGGGTGCCCGCGCTGGAAAGTGCCGGCATCAAAACCCTGACCAACGGGCCGGAGAGCTTTACGCCAGATGGTAATTTCATCATTGGCGAAGCCCCCGAGCTCAGCAACTTCTTTGTCGGTGCTGGCTTTAATGCCTTTGGCATTGCCGCTGGTGGAGGCGCTGGCATGGCGCTGGCCGAATGGGTCAAAAACGGTGAGCCGCCTTATGACCTTTGGTCTGCCGACATCCGCCGCTTTGGCCGGCCGCATTTTGATACCGACTGGGTCCGCACTCGCACCGTTGAGGCCTATGGCAAGCACTATACAATGGCGTGGCCGTTTGAGGAGCATGATAGCGGGCGGCCCTGCCGGAAATCCCCACTCTACGATACGCTGGCCGCGCAGGGTGCCTGCTTTGGCGAGAAGCTCGGCTGGGAGCGGCCAAACTGGTTTGCCGATGCGGGCCAGAAGCCCAAAGATATTTACAGTTTCGAGCGCCAAAACTGGTTTGACAATGTAGCGCGCGAGCATAGAGCCTGCCGCGAGGCGGCGGTGCTGTTTGACCAAACCAGCTTCGCCAAGTTTTCGCTGAAAGGGCCAGATGCCGCCGTCGCGCTGGACTGGATTTGCGCCAATGATGTGGACAAGCCCGTGGGTGCGCTCATTTATACTCAAATGCTGAATGATAAAGCTGGGATCGAGTGTGACCTGACCGTGGCGCGCATTGCCGAGGATGAATTCTATATCGTTACCGGCACCGGCTTTGCCACCCATGATTTCAACTGGATCAGCCGCAATATCCCTGAAGGCATGAACTGCCAGCTCTTTGATATCACTTCATCAAATGCCGTGCTTTCCCTGATGGGGCCACGTGCGCGCGATATTCTGGAGGCGGTTACCAAAGATGATGTCAGCCACGAGGGCTTCCCTTTTGGCACCCTCAAAATCATCAGCATTGCCGCCTGCCCTGTGATGGCCCTGCGGGTGACCTATGTTGGAGAGCTAGGGTGGGAACTGCACTTGCCGGTGGAATATGCCACGGCGGTATACGCCGCACTAAATGAATCCGGAGCCGCGCACGGCTTGAAAAACGCGGGTTACCGCGCGATTGAGAGCCTGCGGCTGGAGAAAGGTTACCGCGCGTGGGGGTCTGACATTGGCCCTGACCACACCCCGTTTGAATCCGGCCTCGGCTGGGCCGTGAAGCTACGCAAAAATACCCCGTTCAAAGGGCGCGAGGCTTCAGAGGCGCAAAAGTCCGGTGGCATCAAAAAGCTGATGGCCTGTTTCACAACACCGCCAGATGTTATCCTGCAAGGGCGTGAAACCATCTATCGCAATGGCGAGCGGGTCGGCTGGCTGACCTCGGGCGGCTTTGGCTACACGGTAGATAAATCCATCGGCTACGGATATGTGCGCAACGCCGAAGGTGTCGATGCCGCCTATGTATTGAGCGGAAGTTATGAACTGGAAGTCGCAACCAAACGAATAAATTGTGACGTGCAGCTCGCACCACTTTACGACCCGAAAATGGAAAAGGTGAAATCCTGAAGTTGAAATAATACATTGATCGGGATCATCGTTCTGATCATCTTCTGGGCCTCGCAAGGCAAAGAAGGTGACAACGATTGCGGCTCGAATCCGGCTGGCTAAACCAATTGGCGCGCCTTAAACGGCGCGCCTTTTTTCTAGTAGCTGTATTCCTGATACACGCGCTTGATATCCCCACCCCATTCGCAGCGGAAAAGCCGTTCCAGCTTTTTGGCAGGAGAATAACCGCGGCCCAAAATCTCCTGCAAAGCATTCAGGAAGTGGGTTTCGTCGGGAATGAGCCCACCCGCGCCCGGCTTGGCCCTCGCCTTTAGTCCGGCATGCGAGATCATCACCAGCTCTTTGGCAATCTCCAACACCTCAACCCCGTTAATCCGCGCCTGAAGCCCGTCTTTGGCAACATCGAGCCGCAACTGGTCGCGCTCTTCGGCGGTCCAGCCTTTGGCGACATCCCACGCGGCATCCAATGATGACTGATCATAAAGCAGCCCAACCCAAAAGGCTGGGAGCGCACATATTTTGCGCCACGGGCCACCATCGGCCCCGCGCATCTCAAGGTATTGCTTCACGCGGGCTTCAGGGAAGGCGGTGGTGAGGTGGTCAGCCCAGTCGCTCAGGGTTGGCTTTTCACCGGGGAGGGCCGGAAGCTCTCCCTTCAGAAAATCGCGGAAGGACATGCCGAGCGCGTTAATATATTTTCCGTCGCGGTAAACAAAATACATCGGCACATCCAGCACATACTGCACCCATGCCTCAAAGCCGAAACCTTCTTCAAACACAAAGGGCAGCATACCCGTGCGCGCTTTGTCCGTATCTTGCCAGATACGGGCGCGCCAGCTTTGGTAACCGGTAAGCTTACCTTCAAAAAACGGAGAGTTGGCGAAAAGCGCGGTGGCGATGGGCTGCAAAGCCAGCCCCACACGCAGCTTTTGCGCCATGTCAGCTTCAGATGAAAAATCAAGATTCACCTGAATGCAGGTGGTGCGATACATCATCTGCGTGCCATGGGTACCCACTGTATCCATGTAGGGCGTCATCAGTTTGTAGCGGCCCTTGGGCATCATCGGCATATCTTCGTGTTTCCACTCCGGTGCCGCCCCCATGCCAAAAAACCGCACACCTATGGTTTTCGAGATATCAATTACCTCGCGCAGGTGCTCATTCACCTCGTCACAGGTTTGGTGGATGTTTTCCAGCGGCGCGCCGGAAAGCTCCAGCTGGCCACCGGGCTCAAGGCTCACATTTGCACCGTCTTTATTGAGGCCAATCAGATATTCACCCTCATAAACCGGATCCCAGTTATACTTGTCACGCAGGCCTTCCAGCATGGCTTTGATCGAGCGTTCGCCCTCATAGGGGATCGGCTTCAACGTGTCTTTGCAATAGCCGAATTTCTCGTGCTCGGTGCCTATGCGCCAGTCTTCCTTGGGCTTGCAGCCGTCGGCCATTAACTGGGCGAGTTGGTCATGGTGCTCAATCGGACCACCGCCGGATTGTGGAATGGACATCGGCTTCCCCTTTATTTGACTGTTTCTATCAGACTTAGGGCTGGCCGCTTACCCTTGCAAGGCAGAAAAAGAAGATATCACAAATCATTATACCCGCTGCCAGACAATATGCATAACATTGCGGTCAGCGCCGAGCGCACGATTGAGCCGTTCAAGGCTCAGCCCCGGCAGTGCTGAAAACGCATGCAGCAGGTTTTCAGCGCCTTTGGCCTGAAACGGGATCAAGAGCGGGCGCTGCTCGGGCGCATAAAGCACCCAGTTGTAGCTGCCCGATTTACTGGGAGAGATTGCAATTTTACTCAGCGCCTCAAGGGTTACTTCGCCGCCCAAATGGGGTGAAAGATAAACAATGTTGCGTTCCCGCACTTCCACGATCCCAGCTGCCTCGCCGCTCCCGCCAAGCCGGAGCTTGATGAGTGCGAGGTAAAGCAGGCTACCGCCAATCCCCGCTAGAAATAGCCCTACGCCCCCGTAAACAATACTCGGACGCATGAAACCAAGCCACAAAGACCATGCGGCTAGCAGCAACACACCTAACGTCAGAAGAGGCTCAAACCAGCGTTTCAACGTAACAAGGGCATCAGTGCGGAAAACGGGCATAATAGGCCTACTCAAACAAGATAATCTGATATTCGCCAATCTGTTCAAAACCGATGGCGCGATATACACTAGATGCGGATTCCGACGCGGAAAACAAGATGGCATTTTCCACACCCCCTGCGAATGCCTCGGCCAAATGCGAGGCCACGGCGCGGCGTGAAAAGCCACGCCCGCGCCAACAGGCCGGGGTATACACGCCGCCTACTTGCACGGCATCCGGCAGAACCGCGTTAAACCGGGTTTGCGAAACGATCTCTCCATCTTTAACCAAAACGCGTTGCTGCCCGCTTAATATCGTCTGCTCTGCCTCGGCGCGGGACCGTTCCTCATCCTGCCCGCCCAGCACCTCAGCTGAATAGGCATGGTTCCACGCGGCCAATACCGGCAGGTCATCCATGGTTGGTTTGCGCAGAGAAAAGCCATCCATTGGCGGCA
>DFBP01000186.1:36745-36916 GCA_002366685.1 Rhodobacterales bacterium UBA3077
GCAAAGCCGCCACAATATACGGGGGGGCCAATATCCCGAAAGGCCGGAAGCCCGGCCCCGCCGCGCCCACCATATGCGCCACGATTTCACCAAGGCTTTCATCCGCTTGTGCCATCAGCGTGCCGATATTAGCAATCGCGCCAACACCGGTAACTTCACCGGCGGTCTCCG
>DFBP01000186.1:37066-38242 GCA_002366685.1 Rhodobacterales bacterium UBA3077
GCGACAGCGGCCGTGTCAGCCCGTAGTATCCTCGGACCAAGGGTCACACTACAAATTTGCGGCAAAGTTCGCAGCGCCACCATCTCTTCGGGAGAAAACCCACCTTCGGGACCAATTATTATAGCCCATTTTTCACCGGTTTCAGCGGCCAGAGCCTTCGCCACGGGTAGTGCCGTTCCACTCTCGTCGCAAAACATCAACTTTCGGTCCGGAGGCCAGTTCTTCAACAGATCAGACAGTTTCGCCGGCTCTGACAGCTTGGGTACAAAAGTAGCCCCACACTGCTCCGCCGCCTCAACGCAATGCGCCCGCAACCTGTCACAGTTGATCCGTTCGTTGGTGAACTGCGTCAAAACCGGGTGAATCTCCCGCACCCCCATTTCAGTTGCTTTTTCAACAATAAAAGCCGTGCGGGTCTTTTTGATCGGGGCGAATAGCAGCCAGAGATCGGGTGGTGAAAGCTGCGGCGCGGTGCGGTTTTTACAGATCAACAGCCCGTTGCGCTTGTTGGCTTTGGCCACTTCGGCCCGCCACTCGCCATGCGTACCGTCAAAAACCCGCACTTCGTCACCCGTTTTTCGGCGCATCACGCCAAACAGGTAGTGGCTCTGCGCGGTATCCAGAGGCAACACCCGATCCGCCTCAAGCGGGCCTTCCACATAGAGTCGAATATCAGACATCACCAACCGGCTGGAAACTTTTGGTTTCAGAGTCGTACCCCATCAACACCCCGTCGCCAATGCTATGCCAAAGCCCATGCAGGCTCAGTTTTCCGGCATCTACAGCCTCTTTCACAAAGGGAAACCCGAGCAGATTTTCCATGGCGATCACGACACCGGTATGCTCCAGAGCCGTGACCCGTGTTGCATCATCCTCAATATGGCGCACCCGCTCGTAGCCGGGGCGCAAAATATCTATCCAGCGATCCACAAAACCCTTTTTGGTCACGTGAATATTGCCGTGGCAGGTGTCATGACAGTGCTTAACGCCGCCGCATTGCGAATGCCCAAGCACCACCAAATGCTCAACCTTGAGCGCCGTAACGGCAAACTCGATCGCGGCCGAAGTCCCGTGATGGGCGTCATCCTCTACAAACGGCGGCACCATATTGGCCACATTGCGGTGGATAAAAAACTCTCCGGTTTCCGCTCCAAAAATCGAGGTTACATGCACACG
>DFBP01000126.1 GCA_002366685.1 Rhodobacterales bacterium UBA3077
CGGCCGGATCGATGGGTTGTTGCTGGAGCGCAATACTTTGCGGCGTGAAGACGGCTCCTCGGGTGTTATCGCCACCAGCAATGACAGGGTCGAGGAATACGAGCTAAGCATTGAAAACGTAAGCAACCGCGCGTGGGATGTGGTGATATATGACCGTGTGCCGTATTCCGAGCAAGAGGAACTTGTGATCGACTGGAGCGCACGGCCAAGGCCCTCCAATACCGATATTGAAGGCCAACGCGGCGTTATGGCTTGGGCCTTCCCACTCGCAAGCGGCGCGCATCAGAACATCCTGCTTTCGTATCAACTCGAATGGCCCGAAGGCAACGAATTGCAAATGCGTTAAGTTTTCCTTGAACGGTTGGTTGGTTTTTGCCAGTCTGCGCAAAACCAACCAACCGACAGGAAGACCCATGAAACCGTATTTGAAAACCACTCCGAACCGTGAAGGATTTTTTGGCAATTATGGTGGGGCCATGCTGCCGCCACCCTTGGTGCCGCATTTTGCCGAGATTTGCGCAGCTTATGACAAGCTCAGCAAATCAGCCGAATACCTGAATGACCTGCGCTATATCCGCAAGCACTTTCAAGGCCGCCCAACGCCAATTTCTTACTTAAAGAACCTTTCGGAACTTTCCGGCGGCGCGCAGATTTATGCCAAACGGGAAGATCTGAACCACACAGGCGCACACAAGCTCAACCACTGTATGGCTGAGGGGCTGCTCGCCAAGCACATGGGTAAAACCAAGCTGATTGCAGAAACCGGTGCCGGCCAGCACGGCGTGGCGCTGGCAACAGCGGCGGCATATTTCGGGATGGAATGCGAGATCCATATGGGTGAGGTCGATATGGCCAAAGAAGCCCCGAATGTAACCCGCATGAAACTGCTTGGTGCCACCGTGGTACCGGTAGGCGAAGGCGCAAAAACCCTGAAAGAAGCGGTAGACAGCGCTTTTGGCAGCTATATCGCACAAGCTGGTCACGCATTATTTGCTATTGGCTCTGTGGTGGGGCCGCACCCCTTTCCGATGATGGTTCGGGACTTCCAGAAAGTTGTCGGCATAGAATCGCGGGAGCAATTCATTGAAATGACAGGGGAGTTGCCTGATATGGTGGCGGCCTGTGTTGGTGGTGGCTCCAATGCGATGGGCATTTTCTCGGGTTTCTTTGATGATGAAGGCGTCTCCCTGCACGGGGTGGAGCCAATGGGGACATCCAGCAAGCTTGGTGACCACGCCGCGACGCTGACCTACGGGCAGGATGGCGCGATCCACGGTTTTGCCACCAAGGTTTTGCTCGATGAAAACGGCGAGCCGGCCCCGGTGAATACGCTGGCTTCCGGTTTGGACTACCCCGGTGTAGGACCGGAGCATGCCTACCTGCAAAGCTCGGGTCGGGTGTCTTATTCTTCTGCCGACGATAAAGAGTCTCTTGATGCGTTTTATGCGCTTTCGCGGCATGAAGGAATTATTCCGGCTCTGGAATCGGCCCATGCATTGGCCTTTGCCATGCGGGAAGCCAAAAACCACCCTGGCAAATCCATCCTGATCAATCTTTCGGGTCGTGGCGACAAAGATATTGATTTTGTGACCGAAACCTATGGTTATGGCGAATAGGCAACAAGTTGGCGGCGGGTAAACCCCGCCGCTCACCTTTTTGCACGACCAGAAGCCATAGGAGCCTACAGCATCTATCTCTGGGTTCTGCTTTGCACAAATACCATCTCGCTTGCGTTTGACTATCCCGATGCTCTCAAGTGGATCAAAGGTGACCGGGAACCTGCGCGCTAAATGGGTTGATGGCTGGAATTCAGCGGGGCGTTGGCTGAAATAGCCTACGCCCTCTGGCATTTTGCCATTTGGGGTCATATATCCAAGCGACAACAATCGGAGACAGGTATGGCTGAATCACAAAACTTCCCGGGCTGGCATGGCACAACAATTGTCGGTGTGCGCAAAGGCGGAAAAGTCGTGATCGCGGGTGACGGGCAAGTGAGCCTTGGGAACACGGTCATCAAAGGCACAGCACGCAAGGTGAGGAAAATATCCCCCGGCGGGCATGATGTTATTTGCGGATTCGCGGGCTCAACCGCCGATGCCTTTGCGTTATTGGAACGCCTCGAAGTCAAACTTGAAGCGACACCCGGACAGCTAGCGCGGGCCAGTGTGGAACTGGCAAAAGACTGGCGCACTGACAAATACCTGAAAAATCTCGAGGCGATGTTGATCGTTTCTGACGGGAAAGACCTTTTCATTATTACAGGCGCCGGAGACGTGCTTGAGCCGGAAAACGATATCGCAGCCGTAGGCTCAGGCGGAAACTTTGCTCTGGCCGCTGCCCGTGCGATGATGGACACCGACCGGGAGGCCGAAGCGATAGCGCGGCGCGCTCTGGAGATAGCTGCGGAAATTTGCGTGTTTACCAACGGCAAAATGATTGTGGAATCTCTGGATGGCTGATTTCCACCTTGATGATATTCGCGCCGCCGTTGCCGCCAATGTGATTTCGGAAGAACAAGCGGCACGCCTTATGGTATTTGCCGAGTCGCGCCAAGGTTATCGCGCGCATATGCCCGATGATGACGAGCCATTTGAATTGTTCAAAGGCTTTGCCGAAATATTTGTAACCGTCGGACTTGGGATGCTTTTTACCGGCATCATTGTTTTGGTAACTTTGTGGGGTGCCAATGCCGGTATTCCTGCCGTTGGCGCAGCTCTTGCTTTTGGATTTGCGCTTTATTTTACAAAAAGACGGCGGATGAACCTGCCAAGCATCTGGCTTGCTACTGTTTTCGCCACCAATATCGCCCTATTTTTCGGGATTATGGTGTTTGACCCGATCAGCCCGTCTGAATATGACGTGCTTTATGTTGGCTTGATCGGCATGGCGGCAATGGCCGGGTGGTTTTACATCTTCAAACTCCCTTTTTCGATGTTCCTTTTCGGGCTTTTCGGGCTTGTAACAGCGCTGGCGGTTGCGGCCATTATGTCCCCCAATGTGCTGGACTTCCTGAGCCTGCGCGAAGGGTTGTTTGACCTCAATTCCCAATCATTCTTCCCGATGGCCACCCTCATTTTCGGGATAATAACCTTTTTGCTCGCTATGTTCTTTGACATGCGGGACCCGCATAGAGTGAGCCGGTTTGCTGCTTCCGGCTTCTGGCTGCATGTGCTGGCCGCCGTCGCGATCGTAAATACAGTGGCTCTTACACTCTATAACGGTGGCGGTTACGGGCTAACCGCAATAGCCCTGTTTTTGATTTCATTCGTTGCCCTGATCATTGACCGCCGTTCATTCCTGACAGCTGGCATCCTCTATATGGCGTTTCTAGTATACGCCGCTTTTGAAGGCGATGGCGAACTTGGTGCCATGATCTCGACTTTGCTTATTTTGGGTGTGTTTATCACAATTCTCGGTACGTGGTGGGCAGCCATTCGCGCTGTAATCATGAACACGCTACCCAATTTCCCACTTAAAAACCGCCTCCCCCCATATGTGGAAAAATCATGACAGACCTGACCCCCCGCGAAATTGTTTCCGAACTCGACCGCTATATTATCGGCCAAAATGATGCCAAGCGCGCTGTAGCTGTTGCCTTGCGCAATCGCTGGCGTCGGCAACGGCTCTCTGACGACCTGCGCGAAGAGGTGTACCCGAAGAACATTCTGATGATAGGGCCAACAGGGGTTGGGAAAACCGAGATTTCCCGACGGTTGGCCAAGCTCGCCAATGCTCCCTTTCTAAAGGTCGAAGCAACCAAATTTACCGAAGTGGGTTATGTTGGCCGTGATGTGGAGCAGATCGTTCGTGATCTGATAGACAGCGCCATTTTGATGACCCGCGAAAAAATGCGGGAAGATGTGGAAGCCCGCGCCTACAGTGCCGCCGAAGAACGGGTCATCGAAGCGCTTGCCGGAACCGACGCCCGAGAGCAAACCCGCGATATGTTCCGCAAAAAGCTACGCGACGGATTGCTGGACGATAAAGAAATCGAGCTTGAAATGGCAGATAACTCGAACCCGATGCAAATGATGGATATTCCCGGCCAGCCCGGTGCCGGCATGGGGATGCTGAACCTTGGGGACATGTTTGGCAAAGCCCTTGGCGGGCGCACCCAACGTAAAAAGGTTCGCGTGGCCGATAGCTATAAACTCTTGATCGCCGAAGAGGCAGATAAGCTTCTGGACGAAGATGTTGTCAACAAAACCGCTGTAGAATCAGTAGAGCAACAAGGCATCGTTTTCCTTGATGAAATCGACAAGGTCTGTGCTCGTTCGGATGCCCGCGGCGGCGATGTATCGCGCGAAGGTGTTCAGCGTGACCTGTTGCCATTGATTGAGGGCACCACGGTTTCTACCAAATTTGGACCGATCAAAACCGACCATATCCTGTTTATTGCTTCAGGCGCATTTCACATTGCAAAACCAAGCGACCTGTTGCCAGAGCTTCAGGGCCGCCTGCCAATTCGGGTCGAGCTTCGCGCATTGACCGAGGCAGATTTTGTGCGGATTCTAACCGAAACCGATAACGCCCTCACCTTGCAATACACAGCCTTGATGGCAACCGAAGAGGTTACGGTTGAGTTTACCTCTGAAGGTATAGCGGCCCTTGCGAAAATTGCTGCCGAAGTGAACCAATCGGTCGAAAACATCGGTGCAAGGCGGCTATATACGGTTCTGGAGCGCGTATTCGAGGAGCTGAGCTTTGAAGCGCCGGACCGCGCCGGAGACCAAATTACCGTTAACGCTGAATTTGTTGAGAAACACCTCGGCGAACTCAGCCGGAGCAGTGATATATCGCGCTACGTCCTGTAGTAGACTTCTGTTCTTGGAATAAAGATTGCTTGAAAAACAATCCACGCGTAAAATCGATTCGATTCTTCAACCTGTAGGGAAAAATAATGAAAAAACACATTTTAATGGCCTCCACCGCCCTTGTTATCGGGTTTTCAAGCCCGGTAGCTGCGCAAGATGATTTTGCCGGATTTTCCGAGGGCATTTTAGGTATGCTCAGCAGTCAGGGTGCCACTGTTTCATTTGATGAACGCAATGTCGGGGCTGATGGCTCGGTTGAACTTGTTGGCTTCTGGATGTCAGCACCTGAGGGTGAAATGACCGTGCAGGCAGACTGGATCAAAGGCGTCCCTTCAGCTACCACGCTTGGGCAGGTCACCTTTACCCTCTCCCCATCCGCAACCATAACCTTCAATGACCCCGACACTGGCGAGCATATTATAAATATCGCCAATGACGGCTTAGCTATTACAGCGGACGGTATTACCAGCGGCCAAGATGCTGAATCTCTTAGCCTTTCCATTATGGCCAACAGCTTTGGTATTTCTTCAGGTAACCCGGATGATCCGATCTTGAAGGCATTGAACATTGTTATCACCAACCTGAACCAGACAGGCTCGGTTGTGCCAAACAGCGCATTGTTGAGCGGTGAAGTGGCAATTTCCAAGATCGATATGCTTTACGATCTGAATACGCCTGATGGCCAAATGGCCAGTGACGGTGAGGTTGTAGATATCAATCTTGCATTCGAGTTCATTGCGAATGAAAGTGAAAGTAATATCATTGAGTATCTCAGTGGCGCTACAACGGCGTTTCTCGAATTTAGTGTAGGCGCTTCAAGCGCAGTGGCTAAACTGAACAGCCCAGATGCCCGTATTTCCTATAGCGGTTCATCCGAAGGTGCCACTATAGGCGCACGTGCCGAAAACGGTTGGCTTACAATTGTAGAAGAAGTGGGAGCCTCTGAATACTCATTTAGCGAGTTCAATGTGGATGGCATGCCACTTCCCCCATTTGACGTTTCGCTTGATGAGCTCGGCATCAAGCTTGTAACGCCCACCGTTGATCACGGTAGCTTTGAAGAAGCAAATGCCGTGATCGCGTTGCGCGGTCTTCAGATCTCGGAATCGATTTATTCTATGATTGACCCCGGTAAGGCTATATCACGCGACCCAATCAATGCAGTAGTTGATATAAGCGCCAATGTGCAATCAAAAGTGGACTGGTCGATGCCGATGTCTGCGGCGAGCGGAAACCCAAACGATGTCGGGTTGGTTCAGGATATAACCATCAACGAAGTTCTGTTTACTGCTGGCGGTGCACAGATAACGGCAGATGGTGGCGCAACGATTGATAACTCCGGCCCGTTCCCATTCCCTACAGGCAAAGTCACCATCAATGCTGCGGGCGTGCAAGCGCTTGTGAATGGGCTCGTAGAAATCGGACTGATCCCGCAGGACCAAGCCGGCATGGCTATGGGAATGATGATGGCCTTTGCCCGCCCGGGCGATGCGGCTGACGAGTTTGTCTCGGATATCGAGTTCTCACCTCAAGGCATCACAGCAAACGGCGTGCCTCTGCCGATGTAATCCGCACAATAAAGCATTGTAAGGCCGCGCCTCAGGTGCGGTCTTTTCTTTTGAGATAGACGTAATAGGCCCCGCTTCCGCCATGTCGAAAATGGGCAGCACTGATTTGCAAAATCATTGGATGCATATCGGGCGTGCCAAGCCACTGGGGCAGGGCGTGGCGCAAAACGCCGTTTCGCGTTGGCATAATGCCAACCTCTTCCCGGGTCGTATTTCCTTTTCCCGTTATGACCAAAACCAAACGCAACCCGCGCGCGTGGCTTGAACGGATAAACCCGCGCAAAGCGCCATGGGCTTGCGCCGCTGTCATTCCGTGCAAGTCGATCCTCGCTTCGGGCGCTGTTTTACCTTTGCGCAACCTGTCATGGGTGCGCCTGTCAAGGTTTTTAGGCGCACGCGCCAGAGGTTGCATCGGATCTGAAGCCAGATCAAAGCGCAACGGTGCCTCTTTATTGGAGCCGCTTGGTTTAACGGTTTTCAATACATGTTTGGCAGCGGGATGGGCTTTGATTTTATTGGGTTTAAGGATCGGAAGGGGTGCGGGGTTCAGGCTCGCCGGATGTAGGGGTTCCGTAGTTTTCTTGACCATATCCCACAGGGCCTGGTCCTCTTCCGAGAGGGTTTTTCGACCACGGTATTTCATTTACTGCCCGCTTAACCGCTCTGCGGTCACATTGGGAATGAGAGTGATGATCTCGCCGGAATACCGGATATTTCCGGCGCGGTTTCCAGCCGTTACACCTGAGCCATAAAAAATGTCGGCCCGTTGAGCGCCTCTAACAGCGCTTCCGGTATCTTGGGCGACCATCAATTGATTAAGCGAAGCCGATCCGCCACTCATCTGAATCCACACCGGCGCGCCAAGCGGCGTATAATCATCGTCAACCGCAACGGATCTCAAAGGTGTGAGAGGTACCTGCAACGCCCCAATCGGGCCGAGAGATTCCGGGATATCCAGTTCCTGAAAAAAAATAAATGAAGGGTTGTGCTGCAATGCGATGATTGCCTGACTAGGGTTAGATTCTGCCCATGTGCGGATGCCTTGCATGCTTAGTTGGCCGTCTGAAAGGGTTCCAAGCCGCGCCAGTTCACGCCCGACCGAACGATATTTGTGGCCGTTGCGCCCGGCAAACCCAACGCGCATGGTTGTATCATCAGCCAGGAGAATACGCGCAGAACCCTGCACATGCACAAAAAACGCATCCACCCGGTTATCCAGCCACACAAGCTCTAACCCTCTCCCGTTCAGCAAACCGCTTTCAATTTCTGTTCGTGTATTCCAAGTGACCCCCGGTTGGACCTCTGGCGGGCGTTGATACAGCGGAAACTGATATTGATCGGTTTTGTGGCGGGAACCATTTAATTCCGGCTCGTAATACCCTGTAAACAGGGCCTCCGAACCTGTGCTGATACGCACCGGTGTAAAATTTCGTTCAAAAAAGGCGCGAGCCGGACCGGGGCCGGATTTTGCCAAAGCGCAAACTCTATCCCAATCCCGCACGGGTATTTCATCCGTACTTCTCATGCCCGCGCAACCGCGCTTGAATGCATGGAGCGCCGCACTGTGGTTGTCTGCCGTCCAGCCGTCGATTGATGTGTAAGACAATTGCGTATAGGTTGCTGCGCCACCCGAAACAGGTATTGCTAAGGCAAGGGTAACAAAGGTTTTTTTAATAAACCTTAGCATCATTCATCGGTAGCAACTAGCAACCAGTTCGGGTTATCGGTTCCCATAAGCCGTGCAAACGTCCAGACATTTGTTTGGCGTTTAATCTTGTCGGCGCTACCTTCAACCACATTCCCGCTTTGGTCTTTGACCACGGAAGTAAGCTCGCCAATAAAGCGCATGGTGATTTCACCTTCTTTTTCGTCGGCATCAAAACGCGCTGATTTCAACGTAATTTCACGCACGCCGATAAAGGTTGCGTCAACTTCATACCCTTTTTCCTCACGCGCATGAATAACGCTAGAGAAGCTCTCGTAAATATCCGGTGCCAGCAGGCTTTCGAGCAATTTCAAGTCACCCTCTTCAAAAGCCATCAGGATCATCTCATAGGCTTGGCGCGAACCTGCCACAAATTCTCCCACGGAAAAGCTGCGATCTACCCGCTTCATTTCCGTTAGGGCTCGTCCGGTCGTGCTATCGGCCTCGGCAAAATCGGCAATGTCAGGGTCATCTGACCCGTCGATCACGGTTAGGTGCTCGGGACCCCGTTTCGGTTTCGCTTGGGTTTTGGGCTCAAACCCTTCGCGCGTGCCAAGCACCGACAAGAGTCGCATTACCAAAAACACCGCCACCGCAGCCAAGATCAAAAGTTGTAGCATCGAAGATCCCATTTTTGCGCCTTTATTCACCTATTTGCGCCGCCATATTGGCAATATTGCGCGTTCGACCCTATGTAAGCACAGAGAAGCCGCAAGTCTATGGGTAGGCTGTGGCAAAATTATGAGGTGAGCGAAATGTGGTTGTTTTTAGTGTTGGTTGCGGTTCCGATCGTAGAAATCGGGCTTTTTATTGAGCTTGGCGGGCTATTGGGCCTATGGCCAACCCTTGCGATCGTCGTGGCAACAGCGTTGATCGGCTCGATCCTTTTGCGAACGCAAGGGCTTTCGACCATCGAAGAATTGAAACGCCGAGCTGAAAGCGGGCAAAACCCGGCCGGACCAATGGCGCATGGCGCTCTTATTCTGGTGGCCGGATTATTGCTCCTTACCCCCGGGTTTTTTACCGATGGAATCGGATTTTTGCTCATGATACCGCCAGTGCGTTCCGTGATCATCAGGTGGTTAGCCATGAGAGCTGAAATGAAGCTCTATGCATCTGCTGCGAATAGCCCACAAGCACCGGATATTATTGATGTGGAATTTGAAGTCGTTGATGACGAAACCTCCGACAACCCAAACCCGGGAAATTCCGGTTGGACCAAGCATCCTTGATGTTGTGACCCGCGGCCATAGGTGATAAGCGGGAAAGTGATTTTTTAACAGCGAGGATTACCCCATGGCAGATGAAGCCACACCCGCAGCTGCGCCAACAAACGGCGAAGTTCCACCACAACCGGTATTGAAGGTATTATCCCAATACGTGCGTGATATGTCGTTTGAAAACGTTGCCGCCCAAAAGGGCAAAACCCCGCAAGGGCAGCCGGCCTTTAACGTTCAGGTTGGACTTGACGCCCAGAAAAAGGGCGACAAGCGTTATGAAGTGGTAATCAAGCTACAAGTCAACGCAACCAGTGGTGAAGACAAGCTCTTTATCCTCGAAGTTGACTATGCTGGCCTGTTCGAAGTGGACAACGTCGCCGAGCAGCAATTACATGCGTTTCTTTTGATCGAATGCCCGCGCCAGATCTTCCCTTATCTGCGCCGCGTTGTGAGCGACATTACCCATGACGGCGGCTTCCCGCCGCTGAATCTCGATACAATCGACTTCCTGCAGCTTTACCGTCAGGAATTGCAGCGCCGCGCGCAAGCTGAGGCTGCTGCTGCCCCGAAAAACTAAGTCAGTTTTTCCACAAGGATTCGCCGTCCAGTGCCGAAACAAAGGCATCATGGGCGGCGCTTTCATTTTCGGACAGGCGCGCCGCTAAAGGCTCCGGCCGTTTGGGTGGGATATAATCCCCGCCAACGCTATTTGAACTGGTGTTTTGCACGATTGAAAGCGCAAAATCCGGTTGGCGCCCGCCAATCAGTTCAAGGTAAACCTCGGCCAGTATTTCGGAGTCCAACAAGGCTCCGTGCAGAGTGCGGGAGGAATTATCAATCCCGAAACGGCGGCAAAGGGCATCCAGCGAATTTTGAGCCCCCGCGAATTTTTTGCGCGCAATTGCGAGTGTGTCAAGAGATTGACCCATCGGAATTTTTTTGAAGCTGCTCCCATCCAGTTCCGCATTAAGGAACTTCATATCAAAGGCAGCATTGTGGATTATCAACCGTGAATCACCAATGAAATCAATGAATGCCCGAGCGATGGAAGCAAAAACCGGTTTATCTGAAAGAAACTCTTCCGACAAACCGTGCACAGCAAAAGCCCCGGCGGGCATATTACGCTCCGGGTTGATATACTGGTGGTAGGTCTCTCCGGTTGGCATGTGGTTAAACAATTCTACCGCACCAATTTCTACAATCCGGTCTCCGGTGAACGGATCAAGACCCGTTGTTTCGGTGTCCAGAACGATTTCACGCATTTTCTTTTTCCAGTTCCTCGATCAAGGTTTTAACTTCTGATTTTGTGTGATCCATCCCGTTAGAGGTGTCAAAGACAAAATCCGCAAGGGCTCGTTTTTCGGCGTCCCCTATTTGGCGGGCAAGGATCGTTTCGAATAGCTCTTCATCCATCGAGCCGCGCTCCATAACCCGTTGTTTTTGTATATGTTTCGGGGCGGTAACAACCAAAACATAGTCAAGCCAGCTTTCGGCATCTGTTTCATAAAGCAGCGGGATATCAAATAGAACCAAGGAGGAGGCTTGGTTCTCCCGAAGGAAAACCCTGCGAGATTCACGCAATATCGGGTTGATAGCAGTTTCAATTTTTGCCAGCAACGTTCGGTCTTTGGAAATCAGATCCTTTAAAACTGATCGGTCAACAAATCCGTTTTCCGTGGCTTTTGCGGCAATTTCGCGAATAGGTTCAACGGCCGCACCCCCTTCGGCATAAATTGCATGAACAACAGCGTCAGCATCCCATACCGGCACGCCGAATTCCCTGAAAAACCCTGCGGTAGTAGATTTTCCCATACCAATTGAGCCGGTTAGCCCGAGTTTCAGGCTCATTTTCCCAGAACCGCCATGCGCAGGCCTTCATCGACTTCGGGGCGCTGGTCAAACCACATTTCAAACCCGGGAACACCCTGGTGCAGCAGCATGCCAAGACCATCAACCACCTTAAGACCAAGGGCAGACGCTTGCTCCAGGAAAGGAGTAACAAGCGGTGCATAGACCAGATCGGTTACGGTGGCGGCTTTGGGGGCAAGATCAAGGCTGATATTGAGCTCTGGCTGCCCCTGCATCCCAAGCGAGGTTGTATTCACAATAGTCATCGCACCATCGACAGCGTCAGTGGCGCGATTCCAGTCAATCACCTGAACTTTTGCGCCAAACTGGTCGGCAAGTATTTGTGCGCGCTGCCGTGTACGGTTGGCCAACCGCAATTCTGTTACACCTTCGCCAAGAAGGGCAGAGATCACGGCGCGCGCAGCACCCCCCGCTCCCAAAACCAGAGCCGGTCCGGAGCGCGGGTCCCAGTTTGGTGCATGTTGGCGCATATTCTGGATAAAACCGTATCCATCTGTGTTGTCGCCACGTATCGAGCCGTCTTCTTTAAACGTTACGGTATTCACAGCGCCAATCAGCGCGGCCCGGTCCGATACGCTATCCGCCAAACCAAGCATCGAAACTTTATGCGGGATTGTGACATTAACCCCTTTAAACCCAAGCCGCGGTAAAGAACGTATTCCGGCTACAAAATCAGCAGTCGAAAGAGACAAGGGTATATAGAACCCGTTGATTCCATATCGTTTAAGCCAATACCCGTGAAGCAGCGGCGATCGGCTATGCCCAATCGGGAAGCCTACAACACCCGCCAATAATGGCGGCTTATCTTCCTTTACTTCTGACAAATGCCAATTCCTCGCAAAAATTCCAGAACTTCCAAGAGCGGCAGGCCCAATACGCTAAAATAGTCCCCTTTTACGCTCAAAAACAACTGGGATCCTAAAGATTCGAGTTTATATCCACCAACTGTTGTAAAGAGGTCGTCTTTTAGCGCGCTTGTATAGGTCTCCAGAAAGTCATCGCTAAAGTCTCTCATGGTCATTTCTACCCGGCTAACAAATCGCCATACAGGCTGGCCATGATTATAAATAACTGCCGCAGAATAGAGCTCGTGTTTACGCCCCCGCAGATCCTTAAGTTGGGATTTGGCTTCCGGTTCACTTGTGGGTTTGTCGAATATTTCGCCGTTACATACAAGGATTTGGTCGGCTCCCAGCACCAAACGGTCGGGGTGTTTTCCAGCAATCCTTCTTGCTTTCATCTCCGCCAGAGCATCTGCGATATCCCGCAGCTTTGCTTTTTGCGCAGAAAGGGCAGCTTTTACAGCGGCCTCGTCTATGCGCGCGGGCAAACACTCGACCTCAACGCCAGCATTTTGTAACATCTGTCGGCGCGCCTCGGATTGCGACGCCAATACTAGGGTTTTGGACATAATATTCCGTTGTATTCTTTTGTGGATAAGTTGTGCCAATTCACAGGCAACATAATTGTCCTTATTGTTATCACGGTTATTGGAATTTTACTCCGGGTTTATTCACTGGTGACAAAATTTGTCGATATTTCCAATACCGGTGGAAAAAATGGTGTGAAGGCTTCTTTTTCATGGGTTTGTTGGAATTTTGACGGTTAATAATTCGGTGGATAACTTTTCAATTATGGTAATCCCCGTGATTCATATGTATCTACTATCAAAACAATTTCTCTTAAATATATTATTTAAGAATAGATGGATCAAAAAGTATGCCTGAAACTAAAAAACTGCTCAAAGTCCTTGCTGGGGAAAGCCAGAAAACACCTCCGGTCTGGATAATGCGTCAGGCTGGAAGATATCTTCCCGAATACAGAGAGTTGCGCGCGACAGCGGGTGGGTTTTTGGACCTGTGTTACAACCCGGAATTTGCAACGGAAGTTACCCTACAACCGATCCGGCGGTTTGGATTTGATGCAGCGATCCTGTTTGCCGATATCTTGTTGGTCCCTCAGGCTTTGGGAATGAAATTGTGGTTTGAAACCGGTGAAGGGCCAAGGCTGGAGCCTGTGACCAATTTGGCCGAGATCAATAACCTCAAACCGGTTGATGAAATTCACGAGACCCTTTCGCCGGTTTACGAGACGGTTTCCCGCTTATCGGACGCCCTACCCTCCGAAACAACCCTTATAGGCTTTGCCGGGGCTCCCTGGACGGTTGCCACATATATGGTGGCAGGTCGGGGCACCCCGGATCAGGGGCCCGCAAGGCGGCTCATGTATCAGGATCCGGCAGCCTTCCAGCGGTTGATAGATATTATTACGGATGCAACAATCGAGTATCTTGCGCGACAGGTGGAAGCCGGAGCGGAAGTGGTTAAACTCTTTGATAGCTGGGCAGGTGCTTTGAGCGGGTCCACATTTGGGCAATATGCGCTCAAGCCCGCCGCTAAAATTGCCACTGAACTCAAGAAAAGATTCCCGAACCTCAGGTTTATCGGCTTTCCGCGCGGTGCTGGCGGGGGCTATATCGAATTCGCTGATACGGGAGTTTTTGACGGGCTGGCATTGGATAGTTCGGTTCCGGCGACCTGGGCCCGGGATAACCTGCAAAACAAGGTCGCCGTTCAAGGCAATCTGGACCCGATGATGATGATTACCGGTGGTGATATGCTGGTTTCGGAAACTCAACGCCTGTTGGATATTCTTGGGAGCGGTCCTTATATCTTCAACTTGGGACACGGAATAACACCCGAAGGGAAACCGGAAAATATTGAAAAAATGTTGAAGGTTATCAGAGGGTAAGGCATGGGAAACTTTTTGTTAGATTGGTATTTCTGGACAAAAACCCTTCACATCGTTTCGGTTATCGCTTGGATGGCCGGGATGTTTTATTTACCACGGTTGTTTGTTTATCATGCGGAAAGGGCGCAGGTAGGGTCGGAGATGTCCGAAACCTTCAAGATCATGGAACGCAAGCTTATGCGGGCGATTATTAATCCGGCTATGATGTCGACCTGGACATTTGGTTTGATCCTTGTTTTTACACCTGGCGTGATTGACTGGAGCGAAATTTGGCCTTGGGTTAAAGCACTGATGGTTATCTCAATGAGCGCATTACATGGTTGGCTTTCGGTTCGCCGGCGCGAATTTGAGCGAGATGAAAATACAAGAAGTGGCCGGAGCTACAGGATTGCCAATGAAGTCCCAACGATTTTGATGTTGGTGATTGTAATCATGGTTGTCGTTAAGCCTTTTTAAGCGCTCATTTGACAAGCTCAATAGAATCCGGCTAATAGAGCTTTAGCGCGGGCTGTTCTGGCCCATTATGCGCTCTCCCTTAAAAGATTATCAGGCCGCACGGCCACACAGGAAGTATATTATGGACGATTTATCGACAATCGAACGGCTGTCTCTGGCCGAGCTTAAAGCTAAAAAGCCTTCGGATATTTTGAAAATGGCCGAAGAGCTCGATATCGATAACGCATCAACGATGCGTAAGGGCGAGATGATGTTTTCGGTGCTCAAAGAGATGGCCGATGACGGTGTTGAAATCTCCGGCGATGGTGTGCTCGAAATCCTGCAAGACGGATTTGGTTTTTTGCGGTCGCCCGAAGCGAATTATTTGGCGGGACCAGATGATATCTATGTTTCTCCGGAACAGATCCGCAAACACTCGATGCGCACCGGAGACACGGTTGACGGCATTATCCGCGCCCCTCAGGAAGGGGAACGCTATTTTGGGCTTGTTCGGCCAACGCTGATCAATTTCTCGGACCCTGCTGAAGCAAAGCATAAAATCCTGTTTGACGACCTCACTCCGCTTTATCCTGATGAGCGGCTGAAACTTGAAATCGAAGACCCGACCATTAAGGATAAAACGGCACGCGTGATCGACCTTGTGGCACCTATTGGTAAAGGCCAGCGTAGCTTGATTGTTGCTCCGCCTCGTACTGGTAAAACCATGATTTTGCAGAATATTGCGCACTCAATCGAGAAAAACCATCCTGAGTGTTACCTGATTGTCCTGCTGGTTGACGAGCGGCCGGAAGAGGTAACAGACATGCAGCGCTCGGTTAAAGGGGAAGTGGTTTCTTCGACCTTTGATGAACCGGCAACCCGGCACGTAGCTGTTGCGGAAATGGTGATCGAGAAAGCGAAACGCCTTGTTGAACACAAGCGCGATGTTGTCATTTTACTCGACTCTATCACCCGATTGGGCCGGGCGTTTAATACTGTGGTGCCTTCTTCGGGCAAGGTTTTGACTGGCGGCGTAGACGCTAATGCATTA
>DFBP01000176.1:0-2029 GCA_002366685.1 Rhodobacterales bacterium UBA3077
GCAGCTTCGCCCGCATAGCCGACCTAGGCCATTTTTACGAGACGCCAGCCATCCCACATCACCTGTCCAAAGGCTCAAATACATCTACGGATGTTGAGCGATGTCTCAAAGTGGCCAAAGGAACTGGCGGGCTGCAATACCTTATGCAGACCACACCAAACGGTTAAGCGTGTAGGTCGGATGGATATCGTATTGGCTATAGAGATCGGTGCCGCCGTTCTCGAAATCAGCTTTGTGGATGCCGGATTCTATAAAAACGGTATCCAGCCCCGCGCCTTGGGCCCCCGCGATATCGGTGCGCAAGGAATCTCCGACCATCAGCAGGTTTTCCCCGCCGAGCATGGTTTTGGCCATTTCAAAGACCGAAATATGGGGTTTGCCCATCCAGCGCGCATCCCCACCCATTTGCTCATAGGCGTCTACCAACAGGCCTGCGCAGGCGATGAGCCGGCTGCCATGGCCGACCCGCAAGTCGGGGTTGCCGCAGATCATTGGCAGATTGCGGGCCAAAGCGGTTTCGAGCAGGTCGGTATAATCGGCAGGGGTTTCGTCGTCCCCGATACCGGTGACCAGCACAAAATCCGCCTCAGAGATATCGGTAACCGGCTGGTAGCCTTCAGGTACAATCTCACGCGTGCGCTCGGGGCCTTGAAAATAGTAGCGCCGCCCGAAACCGGGGGCGCTGAGCGCGCGAAAAACCGCTTCGCCTGAGGTGAGCGCGCCCACCGCCAGCGCTTCGGGCATACCAAACCTGATCAGCGCTTCGGAGACCTTCTCGGCCCGCCGCGGCATGTTGGAGAGGAATCCACAGGGGATTTTTGCGTCGTGCAGAGCTTGCAGGCAGGCGACTGAACCGGGGAAGCAGGCCACCCCGTTATGGATAACTCCGTAGATATCAAACAGGATGCCATCGTAATTGCTGGCAATTTCATTCAGACTATTTAACCGGTTCATATTGTTTTCCTGCCCGTTTGACTCGGCGCGCATTCTCGGCGGATAATCAGGGAAAACACAAGGGGAGAATGCAATGGAGTATAGCTGTAGTGTCGAGATCGACTTGCCGCGCGACCGGGTGGTTGCGCTTTTTGACGATCCGGACAATTTGGTCAAATGGCAAAAAGGATTTGTGAGCCTGACGCATGTGTCCGGTGTTGCCGGACGAACCGGTGCCAAATTCGAACTGGTTTATAAAATGGGAAAGCGGGACATTGTGATGGTGGAAACCATCACCGCGCGCAATCTGCCCGACACAATTAGCGCGACCTACGAGGCGAAAGGGGTTTGGAATTTGGTGGAGAACCGATTTAGCGAAACCGATGCCGGACACACGATTTGGCAAATGGATACGGTTTTTAAGTGCACGGGATTTATGTGGGTTATGGCGAAGCTGATGCCAGGGATGTTCAGGAAGCAATCCAACCAGATGATGCGGGATTTCAAGGCATTTGCCGAAGCCAGCGGGTGATATCGACAAATCGTTCGACATTTATCGCGATCCGTGGCATGGGCCTGACATGCAGAAACACACAAAATCCCATGGCCGAATTTCTATTGAAGCCTCGCGCAAGCCGCGCGCCCTGTTGCAGGATACCCCTGACCTCGCGGGCGCGTGGAAGGCCAAAGTGTTGACGCTCTATCCGGATATATTTCCGGGCGTGCTCGGGCATTCGCTTACCGGGCGGGCCTTGCAGGAAGGCAAGTGGGCGTTGGAGCCGATAGATATTCGCATGTTTGCCCGCGGCAAGCACCGGAACGTGGATGACACACCGGCAGGCGGCGGGGCTGGCATGGTTCTGCGCGCCGACGTGGTTGGGCGGGCGATCGATTTTGCCGACAAGGGCATAAGTCGTGCAGAGTGGCCGGTGATCTACCTCTCGCCGCGCGGCAAGCCCTTTGACCAAGCCATGGCGCAGCGCTTTAGCGAAGCGCGCGGGGTCACGCTGCTGTGCGGGCGATTTGAAGGGGTGGATGAGCGGGTGCTGGAGGCACGGCAGGTGGAAGAAGTTTCGCTGGGTGATTTTGTGCTCAC
>DFBP01000176.1:2067-6550 GCA_002366685.1 Rhodobacterales bacterium UBA3077
GCGGAGTCAACGGAAGAGGAATCCTTCTCGAACGGGTTGCTGGAACACCCGCAATATACGCGCCCTGCCGAATGGGAAGGGCGCACCATCCCCGAGGTGCTGACCTCGGGCCATCATGGCAAGGTGGAGGCATGGCGGCGGGAACAGAGCGAGGCGCTCACCAAAGCGCGCCGCCCTGACCTGTGGGACGCCTACCAGGAAAAGCTGAAGAACGAGGACTGACCTCAGGTTCCCAAAAACCAGATCCAGCCCGCTGCCGTGAAGACAGAAGCGCTGGTGGCGAGCAAAATGGCGCTGGCCGCAACGCCCTTGCCGCGCCCATACATCGAAGCAAATACAAATGCGTTGATCCCCGGGGCCATGGCGGCCATGAGCACCGCGTTGCGCATCACTTGTGTATCAAGCGTAAACACCTGTGTGGCGAGCAGGTAAACCAGCGCAGGGTGCACAAGGAGGGAAAGGCTGACGATCATGCCAGCCTGCCCGAGGGACGCCCCCAAAGAGTAGCGGGTCAGCGTACCTCCAATCGCAAACAGGGCAACCGGCAAAGTGGTGCGGGCGATCATTTCAACCGATGAAAGCACAGGGCCGGGCAGGGTGACGCCGCTGAAGTTGACCACAAAGCCAAGCCCGATTCCGATCATCAGCGGGTTTTTGAACATCGCCACCAGAATTTTGCTGATGGATTGAAGAACTGACTGTTTGTCCCGCCGTGAGATCTCCATCGAGGAAATGCCGAGCAGGTAGCAAAACGGCGCATGAACCGAGAGTAGCGCGATGTTGGTAGACAGTGACTCAACCCCGTAGGCGCGCTCCGATATCGGTAGGCCCAAGAGCAAAGAATTGGAAAAAAGCGCGCCAAAGGCTATGGCAACCGCTTCGCCGGGGCGGCGCTTGAAAACCGTACGGGCAAGGACAATGGCGATTAAAAAGCTGACGGTTGCCCCGATATAAAAGCTCAGCATGAGTGGCCAGTTAAACGCTTGCCCGATATCAAGATTGGCCACGCTCAAAAGGAGCAGGCTGGGCGCAGCGAATTTGAGCGCAAAAGACATGAGCCCGTCTACGGCCGTTTCGCCGATCCAGCCGAGCCTTACGGCCGCTACACCTGCGGCGATCAGCAAAAATACCGGCGCGATGATATCGAATATTTGCGCGATCACGCGGGGAGTTCCAGCACCATACCGTCATAGGCGGGGGTGATGTTTTCAGGCGTTTCGCTGGCGACTTTTTCAAAGTCGAGGTCAACGTGCATGTTGGTGAGCACCGCCCGCTTCGGGCTGGCCTGCGCGATCCACTCCACCGCTTTATCAAGGTGCACGTGCGTGGGGTGGGGCGCACGGCGAAGCGCGTCGAGCACCCAAATATCGATCCCCTGCACAGCCGCCCAGCTTTCTTCATACATTTCGGACACATCCGGCAAGTACGCCAAGCCGCCAATGCGAAAACCGAGCGCGTCGATCCGCCCGTGCTGAACCTCGAAAGGATCCAGTACAATATCACCGCCCGCGCCGGATATCGTGAAGGGGCCGCCGATATTGTGGAGATCCAGAATTGGAGGGTATGCGCTGCCTTCGGGCTGCACAAACACATAGCCAAAGCGCGCGATCAGGGCGTTGGCGGTGGGGCCGTCTGCATAGACCTTGAGGCGCTGTTTGACGTTATAAACCACAACGCGGAGGTCATCCACGCCATGCACATGGTCCGCATGCGCATGGGTGTAAACCACGCCGTCCAGCTTATCGACATTGGCGGCAAGCAGTTGCTCACGCAGGTCAGGGCCAGTGTCGATCAGGGCACGGGTGGTGCCGCTGGCGCTCACGCGCTCAACCAGCATCGAGCAGCGGCGGCGGCGGTTCTTGGGGTTTTGCGGGTCGCAATCCCCCCAGTCCGGCCCTATGCGCGGCACGCCCGCCGAAGAGCCGCAGCCCAGAATGGTAAAGCGATAAGTGTCGCTCATGCGGGCCTCCATGCGGCGGCTTTGGCGAAGAGGCGGTCAAAATTGGCGGTGGTTTGCGCGGCGAAGTCTGCATATTCCATACCCATGACCTCGGCCCCCACTTTGGCCGTGTGGGCCGTGTAGGCGGGTTCGTTACGTTTCCCTCTGAAGGGCATCGGGGCTAGGTAGGGCGCATCGGTTTCGACCAGTATCCGGTCAACGGGGGTGGCGGCGAATATGTCACGCACTTCCTGTGACTTCTTAAACGTCGCGATGCCGGACATAGAAAGGTAGAACCCGAGATCAAGCGCCACGCGCGCAAGCTCTGGGGTTGAGGAAAAGCAATGCATTACGCAGGTGAACGGCGCTTTTGCCATCTCGCTTTTCAGAATGAATGCCATGTCATCATCTGCGGCGCGGGAATGAATGATCAGCGGGAGAGAGGTTTGACGCGCCGCTTCGATGTGAATGGCCAGCGCGGCTTTTTGGGCCTCTGCGCTTTCGGCGGTGTAATAATAATCCAGACCCGTTTCGCCGATCCCGACCATTTTGGGGTGCGCGGCCAGCGCCACGAGCTCTTCGACGCTGACCTCTGGCTCAGCGGTCACGTTCATCGGGTGGGTGCCGGCGGCAAAAAACACGGGGTCGTATTTTTCGGCAATACCGCGCACGTTGTCTAGCTCCCGCAACTTGGTGCAGATGGTGACCATGCGCGCCACCCCCGCCTCAGCGGCGCGGCTGATCACGCCGTCGAGGTCATCCTTAAAATCGGGGAAATCAAGGTGGCAATGGCTGTCTACGATCTGGGGCATTTGGGTCTCGGTCTATAAAGCGCGCCTTGCGGCTGAGTCTATCTGGAGAAAGGTATCAAGGATCACTTGCGCCGGGTCAAGGTTCACGGCGCGGGCATGGCTGGTTTTTGCGGAAATCTCTTGTTGGAGATTGGCCCAGATTCGGGCCTGAAAATCGTTGCTGGCCAGCTTGGCCGCCAGCGCCAGCTCGCCTTCGGCGGCCTCGACCATGGGCATACCGGCCCCGTGCCGTGCCAGCCGCACAAGTGCGAGGGTGATCAGATCAAGCATCATGGCATAGGTGCTTTCGTTGCCGCGGGCCGCACATTTATCGGCCAGTGCCAATATCAGGGAACGGTCCAGCCCCGGTGCGCTGCTAAGCAATCCGATGATCTGCCCGTAGAGTTGCACGCCATTATCTGACAGCATCCGAATGGCTTGGCCGGGGGATCCGCCGGACAGCGACGCCAGCGCCGGTGACATACTGTCGGCTTGGCCGACCTGTGCCAACGCTTTGCCCATATCCTCCTCATCCAATGTCTCGCAGCGCAGCGCGCGGCAGCGGGAACGGATGGTGGGCAGCAGCTTGGAAGGCTGGTGGGCGACAAGGAGCAGGACCACCTTTTCGGGCGGTTCTTCGAGGATTTTCAGGAGACCATTTGCGGCAGATATGTTGAGTTCGTCAGCGGCATCCACAATCGCGACGCGCCAGCCGCCATCAGTGGCCGAGAGGTTAAAGAAGCTCTTGAGCTTGCGAACTTCGTCAATGGTTATGGCGGTGCGCAGGCGCTTGGTTTTCGGGTCATACGGGCGGCGGCAGAGCATGAGGCGCGGCTCGGCCAGCGCGGCCATGCGGTGGATAACGGGGTTGTTTGGCTCGGTCGCCATGTCTTGCGGGGCACCAAACAGGCTGTCGCCTTCTTGCGTAAGCAAAAACCGCGCGATCTGCCATGCCAGCGTGGCTTTGCCCACCCCTTTGGGGCCGGAGATCAGCCACGCGTGGTGCATACGGCCTGTGTTGAACGCCTCCAGAAAGGCAGCTTCTGCTTTCGCTTGCCCAAAAAGCGCGGGGGTCAGGCGCGGGTGCGGCGCGCCTTCAACGGCATCCGGCTCGGGCGGGGCTTCGTCTTCGCTCATGGCAGGCGGCCCTTGAGAGCTGCCCGCACACGCGCGGCCACGGTTTCCTCGTCGGCGTTGCCGTCTATGCCAATACAACGGGTCGGAAAATCGGTAAGGAGGTTGCGGTAACCCTGCCGGAGTTTTTGCTGAAAGCCCGCGCCGAGTTCCTCGAACCGGTCTTCGCCGGAATTGCGGGCCAAGCCGCGCGAAAGTCCTTCCTCGGCATCAAGATCAATAACCAGAGTGAGGTCGGGCTCACGGCCGATCATCAACTTGTGCAAGGTATCGACGGTTTCGCGTAAATCTCCGCGCGCCGCCCCTTGGTAAACGCGGGTGGAGTCGGCGAAGCGGTCAGAAATCACGACGGCACCCCGTTCAAGGGCGGGCAGGATCGTGCGCTCCAGATGGTCGCGCCGCGCCGCGGTAAACAGCAGGATTTCGGTTTCGGCAGACCAGCGGCCCGGGTCTCCCTCGACGAGCAGACGCCTGATTTCTTCGGCTCCTTTGGAACCACCCGGTTCGCGGGTCAGGACAACTTCGTAGCCTTCATTGGCAAGCGTTTCGGATAATCGCCGCGCCTGCGTGGACTTGCCCGAGCCATCGGCCCCCTCAAATGTCAGGAAAAACCCTTGCG
>DFBP01000176.1:6585-7892 GCA_002366685.1 Rhodobacterales bacterium UBA3077
TTAAAACGGTCGACAAAACCGGCAGGGGCGACATCAGTCATTGCGGCGAGCGGGAAGTGTTTGCTGCCCATATCAGGGATGTCGATCACCAACTCGCCCAGCATCTCGCCTTTGGTGATGGGGGCCTCGACGGGGCTTTCAAAGATCACTTCGGCTGAAATATTGGGCAACACCTGATAGTGCAAAAGCAGGGCGATATCCTCAACCGGGGCCATGCCCACTTCGGCCTCCTGCCCGAGCCAGACATCGGCACGGGCGATTTCGGCCTCGCCTTCAAACAGGGTTTCCATGGCAAATTCGCGGAAGGCCCAGCTCATCAACCGCTCGGCCTCGCGGGAGCGAGCGCCGGAGCTTTCCATGCCGTTGATCATTACAATCACCCGCCGCCCGTTACGGGTAGCAGAGCCGACAAGCCCGTACCCCGCCTCATTGGTGTGGCCGGTTTTAAGCCCGTCCGCTCCGATCTCCAAAGCCAGCAGCGGGTTGCGGTTAAAGCGGTTGTCGGGAGTGCGGCCATCAAAACCAAACTCGCGCATGGCAAAATAGTGGTAGTATTGCGGGAAGACCTTGATCAGTCGACGGGCCAGAAAAACAAGGTCCCGCGCGCTCATAGCCTGCCCCTCACCGGGCCAACCCGTTGCGTTAAAGAAATTGGAATCCATCATGCCAAGCTCGCGGGCGCGCACAGTCATTTGGCGGGCAAACTCGGCCTCGGAGCCACCCAGCCCCTCGGCGAGTACAACGCTGGCATCATTGCCAGACAGCACGATCACCCCTTTAATCAGATCTTCAACACTGATCCGGTCTTGCGTGTTAAGAAACATCGAAGACCCGCCAATAGACATGGCATGCTCGGATACCGGAAACTTTTCGTCCAGCGTGATCCGACCGGCCTCCAGTGCTTCAAACACCATGTTGAGCGTCATCAGCTTGGACATAGATGCGGGAGGCAGCGGTTCGTCCGCGTTCTTGGAAAGCAAAACGGTGCCGGTGTCATAATCCACCACCATCGCGGCGCGGGCAGCGGTCTCCAGGGCCAGGGCCGGCAGTGCGGAAACGATCGCCGCCAGAACAGCCACGATCCGTAGCAAAAATCTCATGGTGTCTCTCTTGATCTATCTAAAGAAAAAAGCATCAGTGAAACCGAGGCTTTTTATAATGCGGAGCCGTTCGGTGCGTTCGGAGCGGGTGCTGATCGGGCCGGAAACAACCCGATAAAGTGTGGGTGCGACGCTGGAATCTTCACGGATGCTCGCCTGAACACCTTCATTGCCGAGCAAGGTCACCAGATCTTTGGCGCGCTGTTC
>DFBP01000292.1:0-4865 GCA_002366685.1 Rhodobacterales bacterium UBA3077
GCAGGCGCTTTTAACCCGGGGATCATCGCAAAAACCACATGATCAAAGGTCGGGATCAAGACCGCTTTCGAGCTGAAACCAAACCATGTGTCGACCTCTGTTTTCTGCTCACGCAGGCCGCGCGCATAGAAGCGAACACTGCTGAATACGCCGGTTTTTACCTTAATTTCGGAGCGAAGTCGCCCTTCCTTGCTGTCCGCCTCTTCGACTTCATCTTCGGTGAGCGGGCGGAAATTGGCGGCGATCAGGACTTTATCAAGTTCATCAAGGAATGTACGGCGCTGCCCGGGGTCCGTCTCCAGCGGGTAATCCCCTTTTTGATCTGGGTTCAGGCCGACATAGAGCTCTTTTATATGCTCCGAAGTTGTAAAAAACTCGATGTGAAATATCAGGGCCAGCCAGCGGATCAAGCTGGCCATACGGGGGCGGTCAGTTGTGGAGAGGGATTCGTGATGCAGAATCGCAGATACAATCTCTGATTTTCGGACCGGGATGTAATAGTCAAAGGCGTCAGACGTCATTTTCAACCTCGATAGCCGGCCCAAAACGCGCACGGATTTTGGCTTCGATCTGGTCCCGCGCTTGACGATACGCATTGAGCTTTTCTTCGCGGGTCCGGCCAAGGTCTGTCGGGTCAAATATCGGCCAATACTCGACATCAAGCGCATGGTAGCGCGTGTATTCCAGCGCCGCGCGCTGTGAGGCCGGAGAGAGCGCGACGATCAGGTCATACCCGTCAATCTGGTCTCCCCATTCTTCCATTTCAAGAAAGGACCGCGACCTGTGCTGTGAAAGGGACACACCGATTTCGTCGCAAACGGCAATGGAAAACCCGTCAATTTCGATATCATGATGCACACCGGCCGACTGCACAAAAATTGTGGTGCCATAGTCCCGCTTCATTATACCTTCAGCCATGGGCGAACGGACCGCATTATGGTCACAGGCAAATAAAACCGAAGAGGGACGGGTTGGCTCCATACACTACCCTTTGAAATGCAGCACGCAGATCAGCGTGAACAAACGGCGGGCCGTGGTGTGGTCGGTATTGACCTTGCCCTCTAGGCGTTCGAGCAATACACGGGAGCCTTCATCATGGATGCCGCGGCGGCCCATATCGATGGCCTCGATCTGGGCCGGTGGCAGGCGTTTTACAGCGTCAAAATAGCTTTCACAAATCTGGAAATAATCTTTGATGACCTGCCTGAACGGCGAAAGGGATAGATGAAATTCACCAATTTTCTCATTGGAATCGTTCAATATTTCAAAAACCAGCCGCCGGTCGGCAATTGAAAGGTTGAGGCGGAACGGACCCTCGGGCGCAGGCGTATCGCTTCGTGGCACCGGCGCAAAGCTGTTCTTTTCCAAAAGATCATATATCGCTACCCGTCGTTCCTGTTCGATCTCGGGCGTGGGAGCGGGCAGACCTGTTTCATCTAGAAAAACGTCTGTTAAATAATTGTTATCACTCATTGTTCAAAGCTTCCAAACGGGCAGTAACGGAGAGGCCATGCGCTTCCAGACTTTCGGATTGTGCCAAGGTTGCCGCCGCAGGGCCAATGGCGCGCAAACTGGCAGGGTTCATCTTCGATATCGTGGTTTTCTTCATAAAATCAAGAACATTTAGGCCAGAGCTAAACCTTGCAGTGCGGCTGGTCGGAAGCACATGGTTGGGGCCGCCAACATAGTCGCCAATGGCTTCGGGCGTGTAAGCCCCGATAAATATGGCACCGGCATGGAGGCACTTCTCAGATAGCGCTTCGGCATCCTCAACGCAAATTTCCAAGTGCTCGGGAGCGATCCGGTTGGAGAGTTCGGCTGCTTCGTCGAGGTTTTTAGCCGTAATAACAGCGCCATAATCAGCCCAGCTTTTGCCGGCGATTACGCGCCGCTCCAGCGTTTCAAGCCGTTTTTCAATGGCGTGCGCTACGGCTTTGCCAAACTCTTCGTCATCTGTGATTAGAATAGACTGCGCGCTTTCATCATGTTCGGCTTGTGACAGCAGATCGAGCGCTAACCAGTCGGGGTTATTGGCTTTGTCAGCAATCACCAGAATTTCCGAGGGTCCCGCTATCATATCAATGCCGACTTGCCCAAAGACCTGACGTTTGGCAACCGCTACAAATGCATTGCCCGGTCCGGTAATTTTATCAACAGGATTGATGGTGGCGGTCCCGTAAGCCATGGCCGCGATCGCCTGTGCGCCGCCAATTCGATAAACGGTCTCTACGCCCGAGAGTTTTGCCGCCAGCAAGACCAGCGGGTTTACCTTCCCGTCCGGCGTAGGGGCACAGATAACCATATTTTTCACGCCAGCCACCGAAGCGGGGATCGCGTTCATCAAAACTGAAGAGGGGTAGGAGGCCAACCCACCGGGCACATATAGCCCGGCACTTGATACCGCCGACCAGCGCCAACCAAGCTCGGCCCCTGTTTCATCGGTCCAGCGCGCATCTTCGGGGAGTTGGCGCTCATGATAGGCGCGAATTCGGCGAGCCGCCAGTTCCAGAGCCTCCCGCTCGGCTTTTGGCACCCGTGTAATAGCGGCCTCGATCTCGTCGGTTGAAAAGGCCAGAGTCTGGGGCGTAAGAGTGAGGCGGTCAAATTTTTGAGTTAGCTCAATCACGGCAGCATCGCCTCTATGGCGAACGTCTGCGATAATTCCGTTTACAACTTCAAGCACATCGGAATCGGATTCGCGTTTAGTGTGAAGGAAACTGTTGAAACGGGATTCGAAATCCTGATCGGTTGTATTGAGGAAAACGGGCATTTGGAACTCCAGATTGATTGCCAAACCCTTAGCCTGCGCGGCCATTTTCTGCAAGGACGGCTGCGCGGGATCAGGTGAGCCAGGATCGGGCCTCGATCTGTTTTAACCCTCGGCGATCGGGTGATTTGGCTCGTGCTTAGCGCGCGCGATATAGGGGCGAGAAACGTCCGTCAGCGTTATATCGATACATTCAACCTGAACATGGATTGCGCCATCCCCGGAGAGGATAAGCGACAAAGTGCCCGATCCGGCCTCGGACTCGACAAACTCTATGGCCAGTAAATTGAAAATCTGTTCATTGTCGGCAGGGTCAAGCCCCTCTCCGCCGACCTTGAGCGCACCTTCGATGACCAATGTGGATTGTACGCGCTCAAACGGGCGCTTCTGAGCTTTGGCCGCTTCCTCATCTTCCCAGCGGAAACGGTTGAGCAGCAGGACAAACCGATGTTTTTTGGGCTGCCATCGGGTTTCTTTGTTTTGGCCAACCGAATCCTGAATTAGCGCAGATATTACCGAAATATCTTCGGCCGTTTCCGCACGCAGTCTGATCGGATTTTCGGTACCATCGCTGAAACTTGCGTCATTCATACTTCTTTCTCCCGCCGAATATCGGCTCCACAGGCTTTTAACTTGCGCACCAGTTGCTCATAACCTCGATCAAGGTGGTAAACGCGGCTGACTACAGTTTCTCCTTCTGCGGCCAACCCTGCAAGGATGAGCGAGACCGAGGCGCGAAGGTCCGTTGCCATAACCGGGGCACCTTTAAGCCCCGCTACGCCGTGTACGGTTGCATGCCCGCCATGCACCTCGATATCTGCGCCCATGCGAATAAGTTCGGGGGCATGCATGAAACGGTTTTCGAAAATCTTTTCTTCAAGCACCGAGGAGCCATCGGAAAAAGCGAGCAGAGCCATCATCTGGGCCTGCAAATCTGTTGGAAAACCGGGGTGGACTTCGGTGACGATATCCACCGGTTTTACGGGGCCGTCGCGCCGGACGGATAGCCCGTCCGGGGTTTCTGTAATCGTTGCCCCCGCAGCCTCCAGCTTTTCACAAAAGGCGGATAGCAGGTCGCGCCGACCCCCAATCAGTTCAACCTCTCCGCCTGCGATAACCGGCGCAAGCATGTAGGTGCCGAGTTCGATCCGGTCAGTCACCACGCGATGGGTTGCACCATGAAGGCGCTCAACTCCGTGGATGGTCAATGTGTGGCTGCCTTCGCCCTCAATATCTGCGCCCATAGCGCGCAGGCAATGGGCAAGATCAACAATTTCAGGCTCGCGCGCGACATTTTTGAGCACTGTGGTGCCTTTGGCCAGAGTGGCGGCCATGAGCAGGTTTTCGGTAGCCCCGACCGAAGCAAAAGGAAGCTCGTATTCAGCGCCCACCAGCCCGCCGGGCGCTTTGGCATGCACGTAGCCATCTCGTAAATCAAGCTCGGCCCCCATGGCCTCCAACCCAGAGAGGTGGATATCAACGGGGCGCGCCCCGATGGCACAGCCCCCGGGAAGCGAAACAACGGCCTCGCCGTCTCGCGCCAGCATCGGGCCAAGCACCAGAATAGAGGCGCGCATTTTGCGCACGATGTCATAATCAGCGGTATGGTTGGTAATTTTTTGTGTACCCAAAACCAATACTCGCCCTTTTTGGAGGGAAGCCACTTCGCACCCGAGTGATTCGAGCAGCTCGGTCATGGTCGCAATGTCCGAGAGCCTTGGGGCATTAGTGAGCGTTAGGGGTTCCGCGCACAGCAAAGCCGCGGGCATCAGCGTTAGGCAGGCGTTTTTAGCTCCGGCGATCGGAATGCTGCCATTGAGCGCGTTGCCGCCATTGACGATGATTCTATCCATTTAGTTCGCCCTTTCGAGGGTTGCCTGCTAGCCGTTTTCCGGCGTTTCTGAGGATTTTCTCGCCCGACCCTGTGCTTTACGCTTTTGCAAGTTGCCCCTGAGGGCCGCCTTCATACGCGCATCGCGCTGCTCTTTGGCGCTTGCTTTGGGGCTGGGTTTTGTATCCGGTTTTTTGCTCATACAGAGCTTCTACAATAATCAGGGGGGCGGGGTCTAGCGGCAGATCGGGGAAAGCAAAATCGTGG
>DFBP01000292.1:4878-5937 GCA_002366685.1 Rhodobacterales bacterium UBA3077
GATGTGTTTAATAGCCTATGCGGTTAACTTTATTAATCATAGTTGCCCTTATCGCTTTTGCCGCCAACTCGATTTTGGTGCGCGTGGCTCTGGCAGAAGGGTTGATCGGCCCTGGCGCCTTTGGCGCGATCCGCCTGCTTTCAGGGGCTATAATGCTTTTTCTGATAGTGTTGATGCAAGGGCAGGTGCGGGTGGCCGTTGCCCGGGCCAATGCGGCATCGGCCGCAACACTATTGGTTTATGTCGTTGGATTTTCATATGCCTACGTCACTTTGGAGACCGGAACCGGGGCACTTATACTGTTCGGCGGCGTTCAAGTTACCATGTTTTGCGGCGCATTGCTCGGTGGAGAACGCCCGGCACTGACACGCTGGATTGGGGCCGGCCTCGGGCTATTGGGGCTCGCCGTGCTGTTTGGGCCGACCGTGGAGCAGCCCGATATCGGAGGTGCTTCATTAATGGCGATCGCCGCAATTGGCTGGGGGCTTTATTCCTTACGCGGGCGCAAAGCTGAGGCCCCCACCCAAGCGACAGCCGCCAATTTTGTGCTGGCAACACCGTTTGCGCTACTTGTCTGGTGGATTTTGCCAGATGAAACAGGAGTAACCAGCACCGGGGTGATGCTGGCGCTGGCCTCGGGGGCAGTCGCCTCGGGTATTGGTTATGCGATTTGGTATTCGGTTTTGCCATATCTGAAGCCGACACAAGCTGCCGTATTGCAGTTGTCAGTACCAATCATCGCCCTATCTGGTGGCGTTGTCTTTTTACGCGAGCCGCTTACTTGGACATTTATGCTGGCGGCCACATTGATAATCGCGGGCGTAATCGTAGCGCTGAGGCGATAGCATCGAAGTGGTGATCGCTCCGCACTAAACCGTTTTGCGAGCGCTGATTGAAAATATACTTCCCACCTAAAAAAAGCCCTTGTGATTCAGGTGAGGTTTTGGCTAGAAGACGCGCAATGCTGCCGTAGCTCAGAGGTAGAGCACTCCCTTGGTAAGGGAGAGGTCGAGAGTTCGATTCTCTCCGGCAGCACCAGCCCATTACCGTCATTGTCCA
>DFBP01000136.1:0-511 GCA_002366685.1 Rhodobacterales bacterium UBA3077
GGTTGAAATTCGCCGCGCCCATCAAGATTTCACCTGTTTTTCGCACAGGTCAGAAGCAAGTCAGCACCAGCCACAGTGACTCGGTGATCGTGAATTGCCTCATTTGAAACACATTCCAAACATAAATTGAACAAAGACACCCGTATACTGACTCAGGAAAGTAAAAGTTTTTATCTGTCATCAGGAGTGCAAATTATGATTAAGCGAGTGAAACTGTTTCTTGGCGAATCCCACTTTGCGACGGGCGAACTGGTCGTTCTAACCGCCGCCATTATTGGTACCGTTATCCTGGTTATGACAACCAGCTAGCTGGACGGAGCGGAAGTAAAAAGAATTGGGTGAAAGTGTTGCCGGGCAACAAGCAACACAGTTGACCCATATCGTCACCACAATTTGAACAAATTTTTTGTTAATCTCAAGAAATAGAGATTCGAAATAACGAGTAAATCTAAGGAAAGAACAAAATGTCCAATTTTAGAAACTTTGTATCTGATGAAGAAGGTGCAGTAAC
>DFBP01000136.1:535-2297 GCA_002366685.1 Rhodobacterales bacterium UBA3077
GGGTTGAACGCGGGCGCCGGTCAGGTATCCACCAATTTGGGCACTCAGGTAGCCAGTCTTACAGGTACCGATCAATCAGGTCCCATGACCTTTGACGACTACATAAATGCTGCATCAGGCAACTACGGTGCCGCTTTAACTGCTATGTACGATGACGCGCCCGATGGATACTTCTCTGATCATAGTATTGACGCAGAGACAGGTCTTCCAATTTACTCTGATTACAATTCAGGAAATCCTACCGCGGAAACCTACAGCATCGGGGGTCAAGTTATTTTGGCGTCAGAATATACCGGCACCAAGGAATATATCTAGCAAATCTGCTATTTTGTTAGGCTTCGGCATTCGGGGGCAGGCAAACACGCGAAACGCGGGTGGCTTGCCCCCAAATCGTTTGGCCTTCAGAGAGTCGAGCCCTTATAAAGAACATCTTGCGAACACCGGTTGATTTCGCAATACTTGATTTATGCCCGAAGCCGTTCCAGCCCTTTGCCGCGATTGCCTGCACCCGTTTGCCGCTGAAGGTCCCTGCCCCAAGTGCCACTCGCCACGGGTTGTCCGGCACGCCGAACTCTGGCAACTCTCCATCGCCCATATGGACTGTGATGCTTTTTATGCGTCTGTCGAAAAGCGTGACAACCCCGAGCTTCGGGATGTGCCTGTCATCGTAGGAGGGGGTCAACGAGGTGTGGTGACCACCGCCTGTTACTTGGCCCGCATCCATGGCGTGAAATCCGCAATGCCGATGTTTCGGGCCCGAAAGCTTTGCCCACAGGCTGTTGTGGTGCCGCCCCGTATGAGCGTTTATGTTGAAACCTCGCGCCATATCCGCCAGCTGATGGATGAGCTCACACCCGTGATCGAACCGCTGTCACTGGACGAAGCCTTTCTGGATCTCACCGGCACGGCGCGGCTTCATAATGCTCCGCCCGTGGTTCAGCTCGCGCGGCTCGCCAATCGAATTAACAAAGAGGTCGGCATTACCATTTCGATCGGGTTATCTCACAATAAATTCCTCGCCAAAATTGCGTCAGATCTAGATAAACCACGCGGAATGGCCTTGATCGGCAAAGCAGAAACAACCACCTTCCTGCAAGGCAAGCCGGTCGGGATGCTCTGGGGCGTTGGCCCGGCCATGCAGCAAAAGCTTGCGCAGGACGGAATTCGCAAAATTGATGATCTGCTGCGTTACACTGCAAAAAATCTGGCGGATAGCTACGGGAGCATGGGGCTCCGGCTCTATGACCTATCGCGCGGGCAAGATGCCCGAAAAATCAGTGGGGCTACCACCGTCAAAAGCATTTCCAGCGAAACCACGTTTAACGAAGACACCGCCGATATCAATGCGCTTGACGGGTATCTGTGGCGACTAAGTGTAGACGCCGCTGATCGGGCGAAAGCCAAAGGAATGGCCGGGCGGGTGGTGGTGCTCAAGCTGAAAACCAGTGATTTTCGTGCGCTCTCCCGTCGGATGACACTGGAAGCACCCGCCCAACAAGCCGATACAATATACACTATCGCACGACGATTGCTGCAAAAAGCACAGGAAAATGGACCTTTCAGATTGTTGGGTGTCGGCATAACGGATTTGTGCCCCGATCACGATGCCGAGTCAGCCGGAGACCTTCTGGACACACAAGCCCCAAAACGCCGGGCGATAGAAACGGCAACCGACACGATCCGGCAGAAATTCGGAAAAGATTCGATAAAAAAGGGCCGTGCCCTCAAATAATATTGCAGCGCAGCATTGACATTGTTGCAG
>DFBP01000136.1:2405-5297 GCA_002366685.1 Rhodobacterales bacterium UBA3077
GAAATCAGGCAGCGGGACAATTTTTTCTTCATCCATATAAAGCCCCCGGTCGATCTCGATTTGAACCGCATGAACCCCCTGCCCGGGCTCGCCATAGCGACGGGTAATATAGCCGCCTGCAAAAGGCGCGTTATGCGCCACCTCAAAGCCGGCATTTCTAAAAATTTCGGCAACGGCATCGCTCAGCCAGCGATCACAGGATGTACCATACCGGTCTCCGATAATAACGTCCGGCCGCTTTTGCCGCTTGGGCACGCTTGAAAGCACCGTGCCGGGCATCGAGTGAAAATCAAACAGGTGGCACTGGCCAAAGCGTCGACACTGGTTTTCAATCAAGGTGCGTAAGGCGGAGTGATAAGGGTCATAGCATTTCACCAGCCGCTCCTTCGCTTCAGCCAGTGTCATTTTTCCATGCATAATGGCGCGGCCTTTGGCGACCACGCGCGGAATAACACCAAGCCCGGCGGCGATTCTAGGGTTTGTCGGCTGGCCGTTGGCGCCCGCAATAATGGCACGGTCAAGCTCGTTGGCTTCTCTGTTCAGGTCAACATAGGCGCGGGGGAAGCAGGCTTTCAGCACCGGCGCTTGCACAGTTTCACCCAAAAAAAGGTCTACAAACGCATCTTCTGAAGAACGGAGCTGAAGCTCCGTCAGGCAGGAACGCTCCAAGAATTCCTTACCGTAGGCAGTGCCGCTGTGTGGGCTCGAAAACACCGCGCAGGAGCGCGGTACACTTGGTTGGTGCAGGATATAAGGGCCAGATGACATACAAAAAACTCTTGTTGCGCTTCAGCAGGTTAGCACAGAGAAACCCCTCGCCAAAGCTGATTTCTCTGAAAAGTTCGAGATTGCCGCGCCTTGCGCGCAAAACCACTTGAACCCCTGCGCGCAACCGCTTATAGACACGACACGCGGGCGTTGCTTATGCAGCGCTTGTTGCTTTTTCGGGCGTATAGCTCAGCGGGAGAGCACTTCGTTGACATCGAAGGGGTCACTGGTTCAATCCCAGTTACGCCCACCATTTTCCGCCCCGACGGAAACAAGATTAACCGGCGCATCGCGCGCCCATGAATTGGAGAATGACTATGAAAGTCAAGAACTCGCTTCGCTCCCTGAAGGGCCGCCACCGCGATTGTCGCGTGGTTCGCCGCAAAGGCCGTGTTTATGTTATCAACAAAACACAGCCTCGCTTCAAGGCGCGCCAAGGCTAATTAGCCATTGATATTTCAAGGAATTCGGGCCGCGGTGCAATAGCACCACGGCCCATTTTCTATTGGTTAAGCAATAGGCGGCGGATCATATCGGCTGTCACGTAACCGGTCACCGGCATGCCACGGTCTTGCTGAAACTGGCGAAAGCCCTGCCGGCTTGCGAGGTCAAAATTGCCGTCGCGTGGGCCGGTCCTATACCCCAAATCTGAAATGCGTTGCTCGATCAACAATCGCGTAATCGAGTTCAGACGCAGCGCATCCTCCGCCCGTTTGGCATCATTCTCGACCACTTCAGGCGGTGTACCGATTCGTGACCGTGCGATATTTTTATAGTTCCCATTCGGGTAATCTTCGAGATATTGGCGATAAGATTCCGGTGTATCGATCCTAACGGCCTGCGCCCAAGCTTCCTCATCCGAATCAGCGTTGAGCCGCGCGAGCTCCGCGCGCGCCCGGTTGGCAAAAAGTCCGTTGGGATAGCGTTCAAGGTAGCGCCCCAGCCCGTGCTCAGACCCATCAGCGCCTGTCAGCGCCCAGTAGCGGCGGTCATTTTCATCATTGATCACACGGGCTTCATCAGCCTGCTCGCGAAGCAAAACGATCTGATCCGCCGTTATATACCCGCTCACGCTCAAGCCTATGCGGCGCTGCCAGTCCGCAAGAGCGTTTCTCGTGCCGCTTCCGAATACGCCGTCTATACCTCGGGTATCGTATCCCAATGCGGTCAAATCACGCTGGATTTGCTTGCGTTGGTTAGAATTAAGCCCGAGCCGTTCTTCAACAGTCTCCGGGGTTGCAACAGTGCTGCGGCCATTGGCCAGCACCAAAGACGCGGGAATATCTCCCTCGATATCCAGTCGGCCAATATCACCGCGGAGCACATCGATCACGCGGGCATCGCGGCGCATGAATTTGTTTTTAATGACGTCGGAAACCTCGTTATATTCACCGGAAACCATCATCACGCCACGCGGCAAGTTCATGGCTACAAGCCCCTCCTCGACTTGCGGAATACTATATATTTCCCTTCCGGATTCCCCGACAAACATGACTGACTGCCCCGGTTTATCGGCAAGAAGCTGGGCAAAAAAGTCCAGCGAAACGGCCCGAAATTCAACACCCGTAGCGCTATTGGCGTCAATATCTGCGGGCAAGTACCATGATCTCTGGCCAAAATGCGCTACATGCCCTTGCAGGCTGATCACCGCAACATCGGCATCTGCCAGTTTGCTTTCAAATTGATCAAGCGCCTGTCTCATTTCGAGACGATTGCTATCAACCCCCTGAATCACTTCGTAACCCTGCCCTTCAAAGGCTGAAACCAGCTGACGATGCTGTCGCGAAATATTGGCGACATCAGCCCCGTTTTCATAATATCCGTTCGACAACACCAATGCCAGATTCTGGGCTTGGGCGGAAAGCCCGCTCAAGCCTATAAAAGCGGCGACCAAAATAACCAATTTGCGCATCTCAAATCCTCCTGCGGTATTCGGCAAGTTTAACAGATTGAGGGATTCGCGCCAGCCTTACAACGTTCACAGAGGCGCTATCGGCGGAAATTAGTCATAATTTCGCTGATCATCGATGATTTTGCCATCTTTTGGCAGGCTTCCCGGTGCCACAATCTCGATATCCCCCCGTAGCTTGAGCGTCGCCTGAACCGAGGCTTGCAAGGCGTCCA